>CBDUMX010000255.1:0-3027 GCA_965368435.1 uncultured bacterium | reverse complement strand
TAGTTAGTACCTTGGACAACCGCCGAATGGATTCTTGTATATTTCTGTGGTCTTTGTCAGTTTGCGCCTGACCAGCAGCAGACAGGCTTGTCTAGAACAAATGTTAAGTAAATCACTAAAATGTTCTCGACAGGCTCGAACTGACATATACCTTCAATTCTCAATTCTCCTTGTCCGCCGCAACTTTAGTGTAGGTGGAAATTCTCAATCACACTTCTTCTCAATACTAAAAATTGAATTGGTAATCTTCCATCCTTCAGACGTTTTTACTAATGAAAATGCATTATGTCCGCAATGCGAGAACTTTTTGTTTTTATGGAGCTCATAGGCGGTCCACACTGTTGCTATTCCATTGTGATATTTGATTTCGGTATCCCAATACTTTTCAACCACTTGAACTTCTGGATTGACTAAGCTAGTCATCCAGCTCTCTGCTGATAATTGATGAATTAAACCACCATCCTCAGTGTCGATATAAGCATTATAGATTGTTCCATCCATAATAATATTGCGCAATGCAGCGGTATCTTGAGTCGTCATATGCTCAAAGAATTGCTCAACTACAAGCATGATAGCTTTCTCTTCTTTATCT
This sequence comes from uncultured bacterium, assembly GCA_965368435.1. Lineage (GTDB taxonomy): Bacteria > Bacteroidota > Bacteroidia > NS11-12g > UBA9320 > JAHEKB01. The sequence continues at coordinate 2,435 of CBDUMX010000255.1, read as the reverse complement.
AATTTTGGCTTTTTTCCTGAGCTAAATGCAGTTATTAATAGGAAAATGGAAAGGAGGATAAAAGTTGAGAGAGATTTGAAGACTTTCATAATGCAATTTAATTAATATGATGAGGGAAAGGCAAAGGGAACGATGAATGCGAAGAGAAGAACGAAGAACGAAGAACGAAGAACTTGCAATTAGAAATGGCAAATAAGCAGTAAATTTCAATCCTCCCTGTCCGCCGTAACTTAGGTGTAGGTGGAAACCCTCAATCCTCCCTGTCCGCCGAAACTTTAGTGTAGGTGGAAATTCTCAATTCTCAATTCTAAACGGTAATCGTCCATTACAAAACCTTCGCCAATATCAATAACAATCGCTTCTTTTTTTATGAATCCATTTTTTTCGTAAAATGCTATGCTATTAGTGTTGTGTTTGTTAACCGTTAACTCAATACATTTTAATTGCATTTTGCTTGCTAGCTCTTTGATATATTCAAGAGTGTCTATACCGTAGCCCTTGCCTCTGAATTTTGAATCTACATAGAGCTTGCTTAAAAAGAGTTTTCCTTCCTTGTTTTGAATTGAAAAATAAGCAATCAATTCCCTGTTTACAAGCACTTGATAATAGTCGAAACCATCTCTAATTTGAGCTTTCATGGCGGGCACAGATTGGAATTTGTCGAGCATATATTCTACCTGTGCCGATCCAATAATTGGAATATAATGTTCTCTCCAGATAGTTTGAGCTAATCGCTCAATTGCAATAAGTTGATCTTCAGTATAAACAGCTACAAAGTCTAAGCTCATTAGAGCAAAGGTGCTTATTTGCTCCCAAAGTTGTATCCAATTCCAAAAGAAACTGGCATATAAAACCTTTGATATTTGCCTTCGTCCAACAATGAGTAAAATGGATTCCTGCTTGTCCAGAAGAATTGCCTGCTATAATTAGGATCTATTTCGATAGGGGCTTCGATGGCGTTGATATTGCTCCATCCCATCCCAATATTAACATCGAAGTATAATTTATCAGTCAATTTATTTTGAGTTCCTATTAAGGCGTATACCCCTGTTCTAATTCTATTATAGGTATGAGTATAGGTCCTTGTAACGCCAAATCCACCGTCTAAAAAGTAATCATAGTCTCTGCTGAAGCTTGTCCAGCCTCCATCCATCGCCACCCCAGCATACCAGCCTTCTAAAGTTTTGCGTTTTGCGGTGCCAATGTGATAAAATCTTAATTGCAAACCAGCTTCAAGCCCGATATGCATATCGATTTGTTCGCTTAGAGCTCCAAAAGGAATATGTAAATCCAATTGCATGCTCGGCAAATTGTTATAATTTGCCGTAAAAGGAGACCACTCAAACGAAAGATGTGCCTTTTGTACCGCTAATCCCATTAAATTAATAGCGTCAACTTTTAGAATTCTATAACTTTTAGTATCGAATTCTGTTTGTGCTTTAAGCGTATTTACCGCAAATAGTAAATAGCTAAATATAAGAAGTTTTTTCATCAGCCTTTTTTAATAGTACTTAGTAAGCTTAATGTACCATCAGTAGCCACTCTATATTGGCTTATACCTTGAGTTGTAGCAACTATCAGAAGATCATCCACTGGTATTATGTCGAAACAACCCTCCAAACTCACTGCTGGATTTTGCAAAACAGGATTATTTGCAGTACTCACATCAAATCGCAACAATTGATTATTGTCGCACACAAATAAATAATCGCCGCTGAGACCAAGACCAATTGGATTAGTTAGGTTTCTGGTGGTTTTTAATATTGGATTCTGAAAATCAGAAATATCTAAAACTTGTAATTGGTTAACACCTCGGTTGCAGCCACTGGCAACGCGTAGTGTGCTATATGCATAATCACCTCTAGCAATAACAGGATCGCAACTAACTACATGTTCAAAGATTGAAGTATAGCTTGGACGATCAGGATTGCTCAGTGAGTATATCAGTACACCGGTTTGTGTGCCAAGCAAAAGATGTCCGTTAAAAGGAAAAATTGTTTCTACAAATGTGTTTAGTTGGATTTCAGATTTCAATTCTGGTTTTGATAAATCCGATAATGCGAATGAATAAAGCGTATTGGTTGTAACTATGTATAAGTGATTTCCAGCAATAGTAAATCTTGCTGTTGAACCTCCGGTTCCAGATCCAGACCCGCCGTTAATTGATGACTCAGAGCCTGATGAAGAACTTACCCCAGGGCTGTCGCTTTTTGAACAAGCCAAGGAAAAGAATAATATGAGATAAAATAGTTTTTTCATGATTAAAATCTGTTAGCGATATAACATTGAGGTTGAGGCATATTGGCAGTTTCCCAACCTATAACGGTGCCTTTTGATGCTTCGGGACATTCAAAATAAATTTGGCTTTCACTAAAACTTGCTAGCAGAGATCTCGGCGGAAATAATTGCCCGTTGTCGAGGCTATTATAGTCGCC
>CBDUMX010000254.1:0-3034 GCA_965368435.1 uncultured bacterium | reverse complement strand
ATATGCACTCCATCAAAAACCACATCCAAAAGAGGGTTTCTATTGTCTTTTTCAACATTGAATTTGAAGCTGTAAATATTATTGGCTAAGGTTTGTTCCCACTGATCCATTTCGTGGTTCATTGAAACAACAATTCTGTTATTACCAGAAAGCCCAATAGTACTGGCTTTATAATCAACTTTAAAATGCTCGTTGGGCAATAAAGGTGGATAGTATTTATAGTCTAGGGTATCGCGTTTGCCAGCTTGATCTTGTAGGTAAACAAGTACTAAAACACTGTCCATATTCAGTTCAGAAATATTTTTAAAAGCAAATCCAACAGAAATAGAATCTCCTTCTTGAAGTGTGTCTGCACTTTGATAATAGCTAATTTCTGGATCTAAAGTACCTTCAGGAATTCCTTCATAGAGCAGTGCCCATCTGTTCATATGGACAGGAGTTCTATTTTCTGGGTCTTCGTATTTAGCGCGGATTTTTATATAAGGGAAGGTGTCGGCGCTAATGCCCAACAAACTCATATTGCTTGTTTCAATATCTTCAATTAAAAGAGTGTCTTTATTAGCTTTAGTAACACCAAATATATCATAGTTAACATATTCATTACTAGCATCATAAGGTTCAATAGTTCTATAGAAGTTTGACCAACTTTTAGCAGGGCCTATTTTTTTACTAGTAATTGATCCTTCAGTAGAAACAGGATAAAGTAATGTTGCAAATTCATCTTGTTGATTCCATGGGTGTACTGGAGAAGAATAGTTTGCAATAACTTCGGTAGCTTGACCACTCGACATGCCTTTAATGCCATATAAGCCATAAGGGTCACCAAAATTTACATTATGGATTTTCAAAGCACCAAATAGCTCGAGAGATTTAAACAGTGTGTCTTCCCATTGATCGTTGCCTGCATTTCCTGAAGTATAAAGGAATAGGTGGTAACCTTCTGGAATATTATTTAAATATGCCACTAGCGAATCGCGATCATTGGCGTCTTGAGTATTAAACCAATAGGCTCCACTTCTAGAACCTGGCCAATAGTATTTTCTATTAATTCCCCAGTTGTTGGCGGGAACAATTTTATTGTAAGAACTGCTGTCGGAGTAGCGATCTAGCGTAGTTGGATCAATAGCTACAGCGCCAACACCTTTATACAAGAACCCAGGGAAATGATCTACACCATCTATAAATATTCTTCTAGTGGTAACATCTTCTTGTTGTCCACTTACTTGTATAATGTTTGTTGTAGATGCTCCTCTGCTAAATTTGTATTCTCGGCTGTTTAGATCGAGTTCAATATAGGATTTAGAAGTTGCGTCTATTTTTTCAAAGAATCCTTGTGACCAACCTTTCTCACTTCCATAGATGTACGCAAAAGTGGAAGTTGACCACTTGGCATCAGGATCATCAATTTTTACTCTCCAGAAATAATCTACACTATCTATAGGAGGGAGGTTAAATGTATAGTTAACTAAGTTTTTTGCTAGTATAGGAGGTGAAGCTTGTTTAAGCGGACTATTAAATAATGGTGTTGAATCCATCTCAAAAATGTAATTCTGGTCATCACTTAATAAGTTAAAGTTTTGAGCAACCAACTTCACTACGCTAGCTGAAACAATTTCATCTTGTATAGGATTCAAACAGTAAATGCTGTTGGAAGGCATATAAAAATCGAAGGTTCTAATATTATTCATTTCTCCTAAGGGAGCCATTTCAGGAATGTAATTGCCAGAATCCAATATGATAGTAAATCTATTTAGTCCAGCACTATATTCATTGTTAGGAAGCCATATGGTATATTCAGTTTCATTGAAAATAGGGTCAAGAGCCATCGGCCCAAACTTGCGTATAGTGTCATTTGTGTATTTTACTTCAATATAAATATTTGGAGTATCAGATTGATTTGCAAAACCGTGATTGCTAATACTCATTACAAGTCCAAATGAGTCACTTTCAGCAGTGACTTCAGCAGGGCTAACTTCAATATTACCAACTACTTCAAAGTCTGGTTCTGTAGGAGCAAATATTTTAAGTGCAGGATCTCCATGGTATGTCATTTGTCGACATTGAGATCTATTATAATGATTTACAGGATTTTGAAACTCAAATATGGTTTGTTGTATGAGTTTACCAATGGTTTCCCCATAATTGTCGTGATACAAATTATTATAGAAATACGTTGCCCACTGGTCCAATTCGTTTATAAATCCGTAGGCACTACTTGCAATCCAAGCTATTCCTCCATTGTCTGGTTCTAATAGGAAGTACTCTGGCAAAGAGGTTGCATTAAAACTATGTCCAAGCGCACAGCCTTGGAATAAGAAAAGAGGGTATTTGCCTTTATTATTTAACTGGTCAGCGCGTCCAATATCAACTTCTAATACTTGAGCAGCGCCATGTCCAAAATACCCAATGACATGAACACCTTCATTAATTTCTTTTTGTATTTCTTCGACGAGGGAAGTTGTAACACTAACAGCCTCGTCTTTGTTTTTTACAACTCTATCTGCACCGAACTTCTCTTTCTTAGCTATTTCATAATATTTCTCCTGGAAGTTTTGCAGCATTTGACCTTCGCTAGCATCTGCTCCTCCAGTGAGTTGAAGCAATGTTTTAGAATTGTGACCACCTAGTTCGTGTAACTTTACTTTATTGAGGTAATTGATTACATCATTATTGTTAAGAGCAGGGACTCTACCAATAGCCATGAAAGGCTGCAATTGATTTGGAATATAGTCAGAAACAAAAGGGTAGTCAGAAGGAGGAACACCCCAAGTTGGAACTAAATCTAAAAATTCTCTTTTGATAGGGTTAGATGCAATAATGTCAACAGTCTGACCTTTTCCTAGAAGCAACACATACTCAGGTTTAATAGTCTGATTGTCATACACATACTTCAGGAAGTAGCGCAACGCCATCGGATGATGATAGCCGTAATAAAACATATTGTAGAGGTCCGGTGTGTGTACTTTCAAAATATTGAAAGAACCACCTGCGGGACTACTTCTATAATCGACATAAATCTGTGCTGCTGAATCCA
>CBDUMX010000253.1:0-3049 GCA_965368435.1 uncultured bacterium | reverse complement strand
GGGTGGTAGCTGCATTGTCGAAATATACTTGCATAAGCCGTTACAAATAAAGTTAAAAAGCCAATAATTAATTAAATTTATAGCCAATCAACTTATAACAAAGTTGAGCCATATTATACGCGGTTCTATCTTTCTCGTTTTCTGGACTTAGTTCTACTATGTCGAAGCCAACAACATTACATGCTTTAAAGACCTTTCTCAAAAACTTTAAGCTTTGATACCAAGCCAAGCCTCCTGGCTCTATAGTTCCCACTGAAGGACAAACTTCCGCATTAAATCCATCTGCATCCAAAGTAATATAGAGGTTTTTTGGCAATCTGCTCACCACTTCATCCATCCATAAATCATTCTGATGAATGTCTTTATCGTACCAGCAATGGATTAATGGATTTTGCTTCATCTTTAACGACTCCTCAATGCATTGAGCTCTAATGCCTACTTGGAAGATTGGGCTATTTAGTTCGCAAATTCGCGCCATAACACTGGCATGTGACCATTTACTTCCTTGATAGCTCTCTCTCAAGTCGCTATGTGCATCAATTTGCAGTATGCCCAAATCGGGATAATGTTGGTGAAATGCTTCATATATGCCATATGTAAGACTGTGCTCAGCGCCTAAACTTACAACGAATTTGCTGTTCTTTAAATGCTCAGTAGTTGCATTACAAATGGCTTGCATTAAAGCAGCTGGATTTTCATTATCCAATGCATAATCCGCCAAAGTTGCAATTCCACACTTTTTATAGCTCTCTGCATCTAACTCAATATCGTAGTATTCCACATAATGTGAAGCAGTTAATATAGCCTCTGGACCTTTAGAAGAACCTTGACCATAACTGGAAGAGTACTCATTTGGCAATTGTTGTATTATACACTTGCTGTTTTCATAGGTTGAAAACTCTGGCTCTGTAATAGAGAGGAAATTCGATGAACTATCTAAAACATTCATTATTTTTGGTAAAATCTTTATACAAATGAAATCAAATAAATCATTACTCTTTTTACTCGTCGGTACTCTTTTTATTTTGTCCTCTTGTTCACAAGCTAGATATGGCTCTATGATGCGAAAAGCCAAACCTTCTAAAGTTGAGAACATCGCTTCAAATAAGCAAAAGAAGGATCAAGTGAACATTGTCAATAACCACAGTCAAGATGAGGAAATAAAGATTGAAGAAGTTATTGCAATAGAAGATGAAAACAGCAACAATCCTACTGTTAAATCTTCAATTGTAAACAAAACTGAAATAGCAAGCACAGTAGCTGAACCTAAAGGAGGAGAAAATTTGAATCCGATAGTTCAATTCAAATCCAAAAATCCAATTTCAACAAAGGAGGTAAATCGAATAAAGAATAAAGTTCAGGATAAATTAGAGAAATCAAATGCTGCGGATAGTGATTTGGGTTCTTTATTAATCTTAATTCTTATTATTATTCTAATACTAGCTATTATAGATTTAATTCTTGGCTTCTTGCCAGGCATAGTAGCTACAGTAGTTTACATTATTCTGCTAGTGTTACTAATTATGTGGTTAATGCAGTTCTTGAACTAATTATTTAGCTCGTTCTACATACTCACCCGTTCTGGTGTCTACTTTTACTTTTTCTCCTTGTTTAACAAAGAGCGGAACATTGATGATTGCACCTGTTTCTAAAGTAGCGCTTTTTAAAGGATTATTGGCAGTATCTCCTTTTACACCGGGTTCGGAATAAGTGATTTCTAATACAACGTGATTTGGAGCTTCTGCTAATATTGGATTCCCCTCATCTAGATATACCTGAAGCATCATCTCTTCCTTTATAAACTGCATTTGATCACCAATCATTTCTTCAGGTATGCTGATTTGCTCAAAGGTTTCAGTATCCATCATCATGAGGTTTGATCCGTCCTTGTACAGGTATTGCATTTCTTTTTGGTCTACTCTTACTTGATCAATAGTCTCACCAGATCGGAATCTGTGATCCATTGATTTGCCAGTAATAGCATTCTTCATAGTTACTTTATAAAATGCACCGCCTTTCCCAGGCATAGTGTGTTGGTAGTCTATAACTTGACAAAGTTGCCCGTTATGTCTTAAGAACATTCCTCTCGATAGATCTTGTGTTGTTGCCATAAGCTGCAAATATATTTAGGATTACATTTTTAATTGAGTATCAACAGCCGACATCACACTTTTTATGTATCTAAAGCAGTCCTTAGCAGCTTCAATAGTTTGATTTACTTCATGCTCATTAACTATTTTGTTTAGTTCATCTAAGTATTGTTTCCAAAGCATACCAATTTGATCACCATAACAATTGTAGAAGTTGAAGCTGAAGCCCTTTAAGTTGTCATTTTTTATCAATTGCCTATATATCACAGCTCCACCAAGGGTAGAACCTTCATAAACGTATAAAGCACCCATAAACTCCTCATACGAGCTAAAGTCAAGTGGCATAGGTTCAATCTCAGGTACCTCTAGTCCCAATTCTTGCATATCCTGTAACAGACTATCTACTTTTAGTCTTTTATCTAATTGCAGCCTTTGCTTTACCTCAAGATCAAGCCTATTCCAACCGTCTTCAAAAGCTTTATTGATTTTATAATTGCTCAATATAATTTGAGCGTATTGAGATTTATTTAATTGTCCGCTCATTATTTCTTGAGCATAACTATACATTTCTACCTCTTTGTGAAGTTCAGCAGTTTCTGATTTTATTCTTTCTCGTATCATTATTTAGAATCATTTAAAATAAGCTGCAATCTTAATTAAGAAAATGTGAATAACAAAAATCTAAATCTAAAAATCATATTCTGAGATAGCATACATTTGAACTATTGTTAGTGAAAGGGAAAGAGGTGAGATTCCTCTACTGTACCCGCAGCTGTAATGTCTGTACACTCAATAAGTCAAAACCACTGTCGCATTGCGATGGGAAGGTAATTGAGACTGGACTAAGTCAGAAGACCTACTTACAATATTAAACTCGGAGCTTTCGGGAATAGAAGCAAATGAGGATCGAGCTAATACTCTTTTCTACATTCCTATTTCCATGTTTTGTGTTATGAGAC
>CBDUMX010000252.1:0-3091 GCA_965368435.1 uncultured bacterium | reverse complement strand
CCGTAGGTTACATCGACGTAGACGCCGCCGGGTTTGATATTCAATCCATTAATACACTCTTGCAATAGAACAGGAACGTGATAGTTACTCATCGTCCCTCTCCTTTCCGGGCGCATCGCCCATTACATCTTCTGCGAGATCAGAGAATTCATCTGGATCAACAGCCATCATTTCATCGTAAAGCTTTTTCGACCAGATTTCGATTCTATTGCCATACGCATAGAAAACTGCTTCTGCATCTATCTCGGCATAATCGACTAGTTTTTTGGGAATGAGCACTCTCGAAGCTTTATCCATCTGCACTTCGGTTGCGCCATTACTAAACTGTCTGATAAAGAGTCTGTGTTTTTTATTGAAGTGATTGAGGTGGCCGAGACCTTCCAGTTCCGCATCCCAATCTCTTCGAGTATAGAGGGTAAGACATTTCTCAAAACCTCTGTTCACCACCATTTTACCAAGGGTATCTTTTGGCAGTTGCTTCTTGAGTCCAGCTGGTATTACTACCCTGCCTTTATCGTCGAGCTTGCATTCAAATTCACCTATGTAGAGTGGCTTTTTCAGTTGTCGTATCCTTTAATGCGGTAAAAATAATACGAAGTCTCCCACTTTCACCCACTTTCACCCACTTTTATTCATATTTAATCCACAGCAAAATTCAACGCATTGATTTTCAGCCTGTTTCATAGTGGTAGAAAAACAAGAAAATTTTGGTATAAGTGTTTATTTGACGGCTACATATGGTTCAAAAACCAAATTTTAAGCATAAAAAAAGCCCGATGGAAAATCCATCGGGCTTTGAATAATTATTGGTTTTATTTAGTCTCGACTTCTATTGTCGCGACCGCGGTTATCTCTGCCTCTATTGTCTCTTCCTCTATTATCTCTGCCGCCGCCTCTGTTATCTCTGCCGCCTCTACCTCTATTCTCACGTGGTGGACGCTCTACATAACCTTCTGGCTTTTCTAATAAAGCCTTGCGACTCAATCTCAATTTGCCATTGCGTTCGTCGAATTCTATCAGTTTAACTTTTACTATCTCGCCATCTTCAAAGACACCTTCCATATTTTCGATTCTGTCGTAGCTGATTTCTGAAATATGTAGCAATCCTTCTTTTCCTGGTAGAATTTCCACGAAAGCTCCAAAGTCAACTATAGACTTCACTTTACCTTCATAAACAGTTCCTACTTCAGGATCAGTGATGATACCGAGTATCCATTCTTTTGCTTTTTCTATTGGCTCGCTTCCTATTCCTGAGATTTCAACAACTCCAGTGTCGCCATCCTCTTCAATAGTTATAACAGCTCCAGTTTCAGCTTGTATCTCTTGAATAACTTTTCCGCCAGATCCAATCACTGCACCAATTTTGTCTTTAGGTATAATCATTACCTCTAATTGAGGAGCGTGATCTTTCAATCCTTCGTTTGGCTTAGCAATGGTTTTCTCCATTTCCTTTAGGATATGCATTCTACCTTCTTTTGCTTGCATTAGAGCTTCTTCTAATACATCATAAGAAAGTCCATCAACTTTCATGTCCATTTGACAAGCATAGATTCCGTTTTCGTTACCTACTACTTTAAAGTCCATATCACCTAAATGATCTTCATCACCTAATATATCTGAAAGAATTGCGTAGCGACCTTTATCATCGGCAACCATTCCCATGGCAATACCACTAGCTCCTGCTTTAACTTGAATACCAGCATCCATCATTGCCATACTTCCTGCACATACAGTAGCCATAGAGCTACTTCCGTTACTTTCTAAAATATCTGAAACAATTCTTAATGTATAAGGAAAATCATCTGGAAGCATTCTCTTTAATCCGCGTTCAGCTAAATTTCCGTGTCCAATTTCTCTACGTCCAGGACCTCTATTAGGTCTAGCTTCACCAACTGAGAAGGATGGGAAGTTATAGTGCAGCATAAATTTGCTGAAACTCTTCTCCATCGCATTATCTATTAATTGTTGATCAAGTTTAGATCCAAGGGTTACTGATGTTAATGATTGAGTTTCTCCGCGAGTAAATAATGCAGAACCGTGAACTGATGGTAAATAATCAACTTCTGACCATATCTCACGAACCTCATTCAAAGCTCTACCATCGAGTCTTTGCTTGAGATCTAACATCATATTTCTAACTGCTTCTTTTTTAGACTTAGCGAGGTATCTATTTACCATCACTAGGGTTTCAGCCTCAACTTCTTCACCTAAAGACTCTATATATGCATCTGCAATAGCTTTAAATTTCTCAGCTCTTTCATCCTTGCTTGAAGGAACTTTAGCTGCATCGTAGAATTGTTGGTAGGTAGCATCAATAACTGTTTGCTTTAGCGCATCGTCGTTCGTTTCGTGGTTGTACTCACGAGGAGCTTTTCTACCTCCCATTTGCTCACATAACTCCAATTGAGCTGCACAGTCTTTTTTGATTTGTGCGTGAGCAAATTTTAGTGCTTCAACCATTTCTTTTTCAGAAATGCCATCCATTTCACCTTCAACCATATTGATATCAGCAGCTGTTCCAGCTACCATCAAATCAACATCAGATTTTTCCATTTCATCAGCAAATGGATTGATAACCCATGCTCCATCTATTCTTCCAACTCTGATTGCAGAAACTGGACCGTCGAATGGAATATCAGAAATAGTAATTGCAGCTGAAGCTGCTAAACCTACTAATGCATCTGGCAAGATGTTAGCATCTGCTGATAGCAGCTGAATCATTATTTGAGTTTCAGCGTGATAATCAGATGGGAATAATGGACGTAAAGTTCTATCCACAATTCTACAAACAAGAATTTCGGCATTTGACAACCTTCCTTCTCTTCTTAAGAATCCACCAGGGATTCTACCACCTGCTGCAAATTTTTCTTGATAGTCTACAGACATTGGGAGAAAGTCTACACCATCTCTTGCCTCCTTATTAGACACTACCGTTGCCAGCAGTTTAGTTTTACCTTGAGATACGACTACAGAACCGTGTGCTTGTCGTGCGAGTTTCCCCGTTTCAATTGATACGGTCTTTCCTTCACCGTACGTTAAATTTTGAGTATATATGTTCATATTATAAGCTTTCTCTGCCTATACGAACGGG
>CBDUMX010000251.1:0-3102 GCA_965368435.1 uncultured bacterium | reverse complement strand
ACACTTAAGTTTCGGCGGACAGGGAGGATTGAGGATTTCCACCTACACTTAAGTTGCGGCGGACACGGAGGATTGAATTCTATTACCATTTTATTAAAAGAAGTTGTTGAAGATTGTCTCAACAAATATTGATCTATCTATTTATACTAAACTTATTTTCATAATCTTATAATTTCAGAATTTTCTTGGAGTATAATTGATTAGCTGATTTCAGATAAAGGATGTAGCTTCCAGCTGGAATTGAGCTAAGTCCGGTAATTTGATTATTGCTAAGCTCTCCTTTTGCCACTTGCTTACCTTGTAGATCAAATATCTCATAACTTAATATATCTGTAAGGCCTTCTATGGTAATTTGGTTGGTGAAGGGGTTTGGGGAGATTTGAAACTTTGAATTTCGGAGTTTCTCGATAGTCGCCATTGGCTCACTCAGTTTGGCTAGAAAATCAATGTATTTAAAATTTATTAGCTCGAAACTTCCACCAACATATAATTGATTATTAACTGTCACAATTGAATTCACTGGCTTATCCAAAATACCCAAGCCACCTATTTCGTCGTACAGCAAATTATAATAGCATAGATTTTTTGAGTTTATAAAGTTATACGCACCAAAGTTTCCTCCCAATACTAAATTATCTAAACCAACATTGGTAATGGAGTTGATTACCAAATCATCACCGTTTAAATGCTCAGACAATATAATGGGTTGCACAACTTCATTTAATAGCCTAGCCGCACAAACCTCTTGACCACTGGTAAATCTTGAACAGTTTCCAGTAATATAAATAGACTTACCTATGCTCTTAATGCATTTTATATGATAAGGCAAATCTCCATTTACCGTATTCCAATCATTAGAGGAATACGCCCGAGTAATAATATTATTAGATATAGCTATGCTGTCGCTTCCTATGATAATCTGACCAAATTTTCCACCGAAGTAGTACTGATTAAGTCCAATCTCCATTGCATCAATTACGCCATCAACCTTTGCTATGAGTTCCCATGAATCATTTTGGAATTTCCAAAGCTCTTGTTTACCAGCTGTTGATTCATGAGAAATGGCTATAAATATCTTGTTCCAATCAACTAAGAAACTGCTGGCAATGCTACCAGCTCTATTCGGAATTTCTATAAAGTGCCATACGGTATCATAATGTACTAAAGGATAAATCTTACCATCTTCTAGTAATTCCCCGCAAGCATAATAATTTCCTTGTAACTCACTAACAGCTGCAATATTGCCATTTACCCCTTCGCCAATACAGCTGAGTTGATTGTTTTCAAAGTTGCCAATGTTAAGACAAGGTATTGCGTTCAACGTATCAAAATTTCCACCAATTACATATCCTCTGTAATATGGGTAAAAGTCTATAATCTCGCCATTTGTACCAAAACCAACTTGTTCAAAGCTCTCTGTTGGGTTATACGATGGTTGAATCCATTTTAGCTCATCTAAAGTAAATCCGAACTCCTTCGACCAATTCAATAAGTCTGGATGCTCAATGTCTATCAAATAATGGAAATTTTGGTTATCGCTGATTTGTATTGAAAGCGACTCGTTTCCTGAAAATGCCATGAGATAACCTACTGCACAATGAGTACCATAATCATCTATGAAATAAGGTGTCCTAACACTGTGGTAGGCATTCAGAGGAAATTGACCATAGTCTGCATATACAGATAATGCGTTGAGTAATAAAGATCTGTTCTTAAGTTGTTTTGCAGACAATTCTGGATTCACATAATTTGAAAGATGTTTGACTACCAAACTCAAGTGCATTTGAATTCGCTCTTCTTCCGAATTAAAACTGAGCACCTTGTTTGGGCAAGCAGTTTTAAACTTCTCCCATTGGGCATTTACTTCTACCATGTGCTCATAGAGGCTTGAATTTTCTATAGGTGCAAGAGCTTTAGCAGAACTAAAAGTGTAACTAGAAAGTAGAACAATGATTAAGATTAGATTCTTCATGATGTATAAAGGACGTGAATTATTAGTTAAAGGTTGCTCTATGTTATTAGTAATTTACGAACGGAAGAAAAACCGACGCGATGCTAAGGTCTTCTTGCAAGCAATTCTTGAAATCCTTACATTGAAACTGGGGAGGGGGGCTTGCCCCCTGTCCATTCCTACACAATTAATTTTCAGAATCCAAAGACCATGGTGCTACGCAACCCAATAGAAACAAACTATACTATAAATACTGATTGTCTTATTCCTTCTTACTGGCTTTCTTCCTCAATCGCATATTCAAGACTTCTACTAGTAGAGAGAAGAACACTGCAAAATAGATATATCCTTTGGGTACGTGGAAATCCAAACCTTCAATTGCAAGCATGAACCCAATTAGGATCAAGAAGGCCAATGCTAAAATTTGCAGAGAAGGATGAGCGTTGATAAAGGTGCTAATTCTACCTGCAAAAATCATCATGACTATTATAGAGACTATCACAGCAATTATCATTAGAATTACGTGATCTGTTAAACCAACAGCAGTTAATATTGAATCAAAACTAAAAATAATATCCAGCAGAATTATCTGAATAATAGCTGATCGAACACTATGGGTTTTAATATTTTTTTGTTCGTGTTCTTTATGTTCAACTTTGGCATATATCTCAGTCGTACTTTTTGCCAAAAGGAATAGTCCCCCGCCAATAAGGATGAGATCTCTTATACTTATTTCATTTTCAAATAAAGTAAATAAAGGGTCAGATGCTTTGATGATGTAGGTAATCCCAAGAAGTAGGCATATTCTAAATACCAGAGCTAGGGACAGCCCAATAAGCCTGACCCGCTTCTGGTCCTTGACCGGAAGTTTATTGGCTACGAGTGAAATGAAAATGATGTTGTCGACTCCAAGAACAATTTCCAAAAATGTTAATGTGAGAAGAGCAATCCAGGTTTCGGCTTGAAAGAATATTTCCATTGCGCATCAAAATTATAACTCTTTTAGGATGTGAAAGCAATTAATATAAATAATGTTATGGTCAGTCAGTAGACTGATGAACTCAACCTACTTTTCCATCCACCTGCGGCGCACTGCATCATCGGCTCAAATTTTTAGCATAAAAAAAGTCCCCATCGTGAGATGAGGACTT
>CBDUMX010000250.1:0-3110 GCA_965368435.1 uncultured bacterium | reverse complement strand
CGAGCTATCGTCGAAAGTTTGGAGTAAAAAGAGCTATGACGTTGTGAAAGCTGAGGATGGTAAAAAAGTGGCACTGTTAGATTTAGGCACTAAAGACAATATCGTTAGATGCTTAACGGATAGAGGTTGCTTAGTAAGAGTATTTCCGGGTGATACCAGCTATGAAGACATGAAAGCATGGCAACCAGACGGTTTTATGATTTCAAACGGTCCTGGGGACCCATCAGCAATGCCAGAAGCCACAGCTACTGTTAAAGCAATTGTTGATAATAACGAAAAGCTATTTGGTATTTGCCTTGGCAGTCAAGTCTTAGCGCAAGCAATGGGCATGAGAACATTTAAAATGCACCATGGACATAGAGGTCAAAATCACCCAGTAAAGAATCTACAAACCGGAAGAAGCGAAATTACATCGCAAAACCACGGCTTTGCCATTGATCCAGAATCGCTAAATAGCGATGTTGAGATTACCCATATTAATCTAAATGATGACACAGTAGAAGGAATAAAAGTGAAAGGTAAAAATGCATTTGCTGTTCAATATCACCCAGAAGCATCTCCAGGTCCACACGACAGTAGATATTTGTTTGACGATTTTGTTTCTATACTATAAAAAAAAATAATACGAAGTGAGCGAAATAGTACATATACACGCTAGACAAATACTTGATTCTAGAGGAAACCCAACTGTTGAAGTTGATGTATTTACTGAGTTGGGTGCATTTGGTAGAGCAGCAGTTCCATCAGGTGCTTCCACAGGGGTGCACGAAGCAGTGGAATTGAGAGATGGTGATAAGTCGGTTTTTCTTGGAAAAAGTGTTCTTAAAGCCGTAAGTAATGTAAATACAACCATAGCAGATGCCCTTATTGGAGAAGATGTTTTTGAACAAGTACACATCGATCAAAAAATGATTGAGCTAGACGGTACCGAAAATAAATCTAAGCTAGGCGCTAATGCAATGCTTGCGGTTAGTTTAGCAGTAGCCCACGCTGCTGCAGAAGAAAGTGGCCAACCATTGTATAGATACCTTGGTGGTGTGAATGCTTGTACGCTTCCTATTCCAATGATGAATATACTGAATGGAGGTAGTCATGCGGATAATTCAATCGACTTTCAGGAGTTTATGATAATGCCAGTGAATGCTGATTCATTTTCTCAAGCTTTAAGAATGGGTGTTGAGACTTTTCACCACTTAAAAAATGTTCTTAAAGAGAAAGGATACAGCACTAATGTTGGCGATGAAGGAGGATTTGCGCCAAATATAAAATCGAATGAAGAGGCTATTGAAATTGTAATTCTTGCTATAGAGAGAGCTGGTTATAAAGCCGGTGAAGACATTTATATAGCAATGGATGCCGCAACTTCTGAGTTCTATGATAAAAATACTGGGACCTATCATTTCCATAAATCTGATGGTAAACGATTGAGTTCTAAAGAAATGGCAGCCTATTGGAAAGAGTGGACGGATAAGTATCCTATTGTTTCAATTGAGGATGGACTCGATGAAGATGATTGGGAGGGCTGGAAAGAACTAACACACCTTATAGGCGATAAAGTGCAACTAGTTGGGGATGACCTTTTTGTAACTAATGTAAAAAGGTTAAAGAGGGGAATTGATGAAGGCATTGCAAATTCAATATTGGTTAAAGTAAACCAGATAGGTACACTTACGGAAACTATTAACAGTATTGCTTTAGCCACTGAAAACGGGTACACGAATATAATCAGCCATAGAAGTGGAGAAACTGAAGACGCAACTATTGCAGATTTGGCTGTAGCAATGAACTCTGGTTTAATAAAAACGGGGTCGGCATCGAGATCGGATAGAATGGCAAAATACAATCAGCTACTGAGAATAGAGGAGGAGTTAGGAGCTTCAGCTAAATATTTAGGTAGATCTTTTAAATATGTAAAGAGGTAAATTGTTGGCTTATAAGTCAATTTATTTGGTGGATTCTGGGGTCCCCCCCCAGATCAAATCTAAATCCCTTTGAACTTACTGTCAAATCAAAACCTTCCAAAGCCGTATAAATTTTCATTTAAGTCTACCCTTAACGCTTGCCGAAAATTCATCAATTTTTAAATAAATGACTTGTTTTTAACTTCCTAGACAACATTTTCGTTGTATATTAGTCTTCAAATAAGATGCGTAGTGTATTACTCCTATTTATTTGTGCTTTCTTTATTTCTCCTGTATGGTCACAAAGCTGTAGTATTCAATCTGATTCTATAGTATGTAAAGGGGAACTAATAACATTTACGCCAAGCCCAGCATCTTCCGCCAACTCGTATAACTGGAATTTTGGAGATGGTTCATCTTCAACTCAACAGAATGCATCTCATCCATATAACACTACAGGCAAGAAAACAGTTAGCCTAGTCATTACCTATCCCGATGGCAGCAAATGCAGCACCAGTACTGAAATCTATGTACATGCACTGCCTATAGCCGATTTCGATCTAAATGATACAGAATTTTGTCTCAGCACCCAGAATGTTTGTCTTGATGACAATAGTACTATGGGTGGCACTACCAATGGGTACGCCAAACGGCTAATACTTTGGGGTGAAGGTACTCTCAATTCTGCGACTAGCCCTGCCAATGGCGATGTAATATGCTTTACCAGCTATCCCAATCCGGGGACTTATACCATCGATATAGAAATTGAAAACGACAAAGGCTGTGAAGACAGATGGGAAGAGGATATCCTTGTCAGAGAAGATTATGTTGGTACCTTCAGTTACTATTTCGCTCAAGCTGATTGTAATAAACAGAGAATTACAGTGTCGATAGACACATTTACAGATGTAGACGATATAGATAGAATAATCTGGAACTTTGGAGATGGCACTATAGATTCGAGTAACAAAGTTGCTATGCCTCATGAATACTACAATCCAGGAACATATAAAGTTAAATTAACTGTAATAATGAAGAATGGTTGCGAGAGAACCGTTCAAAAGAATGTCAATGTATTTTTCGTAAAGGTTGAAACGAATGTAACTGCTGGAGATTCAGTTCAATGTTATCCATTGCCATTTCTGTTTTATAATCCTCATATTTCAGGCGCAGTATTTTATTGGGATTTACTGGATAGTAATCAAAACT
>CBDUMX010000249.1:0-3136 GCA_965368435.1 uncultured bacterium | reverse complement strand
TAAATGGTTCTTTACAACAGACCCCCAAAGTGAATACACTATTAACTCTTATCTATTAACTCTTATCTCTTATCTATTAACTCTTAACTCTTATCTCTTATCTATTATCTATTATCTATTATCCTTTATCTATTATCTATTATCTATTATCTATTCTCTATTCCCTGTTCCCCTTCCCAAAAACTAGACAGTTTTACCCCTTACATTTAGTAAAATATTCAAGCTATATTAGTGTGACATGCTTTATTCGTTATACATTTCAGAATTGATAATCGCATGAAATATTTAGCACTTCTATTTATAGTCTTTGCAGGGCTCAGCAGCTATGGGCAATCAGAGCGAGAAGATAAGCTGCCAGAAGCAGATCCAAACTTCTTGAAATACTTGGATGATGGACTCAGATCCGATGCCAATGGCAATATTCAATGGCAAGTAAGCGCCATGATTCCCGGTTTTTTTGAACTGTCTTATGAGCATATGATTACAAGATCATGGTCTGTAGAAGCAGGAGGTGGTATAAAGCTCTTTAATGGAATTGATATAGTAGACCGACTCAACGATATAGCCTTCGATAGTGATCTTACCGGTTTTGGCTATAGCTATACTGCGGGAGTGAGATACTACCCCGTTAAAGGAGGCATCACTAAATATGGATATTACGGTTTCGATTATAAAAGCAGAATTCGCAACTATGATGAAAGCTCAATATCATCTAATGACTTCCTGTTTAGCACAGGCAGAAAAGCAATACTCAAAAACAATATCAGCATTGCTGTAATTACCAGCTTTGGTCCGAGAATCTATATTCAAAAGTTTGATGATAAGAAGATCGATACTGAATACTACGGAGGGGCGACATATAATATTCAATTTAAACTAGGCTATTACATCAATACTAAACTATGAAAAAGCTAGCCATACTTATACTCTGCGCTGTATTCAGCATTGCATCCCAGGCTCAAGGGAGATTGAAGGTTAGTGAGTCGCACGGTGAGTATTTTAAACAAAAAGCCCGATATATCAGCAATATCTACGAAAATCCTAGTGGCGGTTATTGGTCGATTGGCGGTGGTTATGTGCAGAAACTCGACGATCAACTAAATCTCGTTGATGAGAAGAAACTGGATCTGTATTACGACGGAAACTTTCTTCGTCTAGAGCAGGTAATACGTTTTCAAGATGAGTTCTATCTCTTCATGAGTTTCATTAATGTTAAAAAGAAAAAGAAATACCTCTTTTATACTGTTTTCAATCCTTATAGCCTTGTTCCTGAGGGAGATATATTCAAAGTTGCAGAAGTAAAAGCAGCCACTGAAAAGAGAATGAGTGCTTCAAATTTCAGCATCAGCGTTTCGAATAATGAAAACTATGTGCTGATTATTGGCAACGACGCTCAGCGTCAGAAGAAACAGAAAAGAAGCTGGTTTAAGAGCTCATCGAGTAGCTCTAGTAAAGGAGATCATGTTTTTAAATTTACCTATTGGGTGATGGATAAGAATATGACCATAGTGAATTATGTGAAACGCCACGAATTGGAAATTGAAAATTCCAGCGATAAATTTTGGATAAGACAAGTGACGGTCGATGATTCTGGTTCTGTCTATATACTCGGTAAGAATACTGTGATAGAGGATATGAAGAAAACTACCGGTGAGCGACTCAGAGATAGAAATGGCCCGTCCATAGAATCCGCAGCATTCATACTAGAGAAAATTGATAAGGATGGTTTCAGTTATCAGTATAAAACGCCTGAAAATGAGATATATGTGGACATGCGACTGCTATTTAAGGCCGATGGCACACCTTTATTGGTGGGTTTATCTGGACAAGAACATGAGAAATACGGAGGAGTTTTAACAACCGGTGTTTATAGAGTTACCTTGGATTTTGAACTCAATGTGCTTCAAATTCAAAATCAAGAATTTACACAAGAAGTTTTAGAAGGTGTAAACAACATCCGAGAACAGGAAGCGGATATGTCGGATCGCCGCAGAAGAAGAAGAGAACGCAGAGATAGTAGGCTGTCCGATGAACAATTGGCATTAAAAGAACTTGCCAAGAGTGCCGCGCTAAACATCAACAGCATTGAGTTTGCTGGTATAGATGAGAATGGAGATCCTGTGCTAGTCCTAGAAGAGCAATATGTTAGAGTGGTGACTCACACGACCACAAACTCCAATGGTACGACAACAACCACTACCACCTATTACTATTATTATGAGGATTTGATATTGGTGAAATTTACCGACGATGAAGTTTTGCAGAGCTTTTATAATAAATCCTATATGCTAGTGAATCGACCATTGATCAAGAGTCTGGATGTATCATTAAAGGGTGGGAATGTCACTATACTTTCTCAAACGA
Organism: uncultured bacterium; assembly: GCA_965368435.1. Taxonomy (GTDB): domain Bacteria; phylum Bacteroidota; class Bacteroidia; order NS11-12g; family UBA9320; genus JAHEKB01. The sequence goes on along the minus strand of CBDUMX010000249.1, from coordinate 772 downwards.
ATGCTGTGAGAGCAACATCAGACCTCAGTTCAGTTAAAGCTTATGATTTGAGAGCATTCGATAAGAAGCAGGACGTTAAATGGTCGAATAAAAGAGTTTTTACTTACAGAAAGTCCATCAATGAGGATGTAATGCTAGCCGCTGCGCAGTACAAGCGACGTATTATGTGGTATAAGTTTGAGATTAAGAACTAGCTCGTATTAATCTGTCGTTAATCGCTTTTCCCAAGCCGATTTCAGGTATTTTACTAGCAATGATCAATTCAGAATCATCCTGATCTGCCAAATGCATCATAAGGAATAAATTAGAAGCTGCCTCTAAGAAACTACCGTCTTTAGATAAGTGATAGTGGTGAGCTACATGACTAAAATGCTTGTCGCCCCAGAGTATCAGACTAATTTTTTTGCCTTCCCATTGAGCTATACTTGCTTTTACATCATACGTATAATACAGTGGTTTTTTTGTACTGTAATGTTGGTCCATTTGTCCAGGCGCCGAAGGATTATCATTTTGCTTAATACTTTCCGAAATTGGACCTATCAGCTCCTCAATATCTTCTTTTGCAATACCTCCGTGTCGCAATAAGACTGGTTTTTCTGCTCTGCAATCAATAATTGTGCTCTCCACACCAATAGTAGAAGGTCCACCATCTAAAATATAAGGAACCTTATGTCCTAAGGCAGCAGCCACGTGTTCTGCTGTGGTTGGACTAATTTGCTGATATAGGTTGGCGCTAGGAGCGGCTAGGGGGAAAGGCAATTGTTGCAGCAGT
>CBDUMX010000248.1:0-3164 GCA_965368435.1 uncultured bacterium | reverse complement strand
GGCGAGTATTTTGAGTGCGTCGGCCGCCATTTTATCGGTATCGCCTACATTAGATGTATAACCGGTTACCCCGTCTATATTAACCTCTGGTTGTCCACCAGTATTGGTACTTATTACAGGTACTTCACAAGCCATGGCCTCCAATGCCGCTAAGCCAAAACTCTCTGTCTCAGAGGGCATTATGAATAAATCCGCTACTGAAAGTATTTCTTCTATGGCCTCTTGCTTACCCAAAAAGGTAACTCTATCGCATATTCCCCACTCTCTGCAGTCGGTCTCTATTTTCATTCGTTCGGGGCCATCACCTATCATCAACAATTTTGCTGGAACTTTTTCCTGAATTTTGGCAAAGATGGCTACCACATCTCCAACTCTCTTTACTTTTCTAAAGTTGGAAGTATGAACTATTATCTTTTCACCTGCAGGTGCTATTGCCTTCTTAAAATGATCTTTAGGCTGCTTATTGAAACGCTCAAAATCTATAAAATTGGGAACTACACTTATCTCCTTGTCTATATGAAAATACTCATAGGTATCTCGCTTTAGACTTTCTGATACAGCAGTAACAACATCAGACTCATTGATAGAATAAGACACCACTGGCTCATAAGAACTGTCTTTGCCCACCAAGGTAATATCCGTGCCGTGTAAGGTAGTAACTATCTTAACATTGATATTCTCCTTCTTGAGTATATTCTTAGCCATAACCGCAGCAGTTGCATGAGGGATGGCGTAGTGAACATGCAATACATCCAGTTTATGCGCTTTGACAACATCCACTATCTTGCTTGTCAATGCAATTTCATAGGGTGGATATTTAAAAAGAGGATAACTAGAAAGTGAAACTTCGTGATAATAAATATTCTCAGTAAAGTGATCGAGACGCACAGGTTGCTCATAAGCAATGAAGTGAACTATATGTCCCTTATTAGCCAATGCTTTCCCCAATTCTGTTGCAACAACACCACTACCACCAAAGGTTGGATAACAAATAATACCTATTCTAAGCTCGCTCATTTTCAATGCAATACTACTATTATTTTAGAATCTAAAAGATTAAACGTATTAGAAATAATAACCTTTGTTTGCTATAACAAATGCTATCAGAACAAGTTTGGAGACAACCATCGTTTATTGTCCTCATCACTGTGATTATTCCGTTCAGAATATGCCTTCAATTGATCTTCAGCTATTCTGCCAACAGCAAAATATTTACTTTCTGGATGCGAGAAATAAAAACCTGAAACCGAAGCTGCTGGATACATAGCAAAACTATCTGTGAGTTTCATACCTATACTCTCTTCAACTTTCAATAGTTTCCAGATTGTTTCCTTAGCTCTGTGATCTGGACAAGCGGGATAACCTGGAGCTGGTCTAATTCCCTTATACTTTTCGCGTATTAAATCTTCATTCTTTAGATTCTCGTCACTGGCATAGCCCCAAATCTCTTTTCGCACTTTTTCATGCATATACTCGGCACAAGCCTCCGCTAAACGATCTGCTAAGGCCTTAACCAATATGGTCTTATAATCATCGTGATCGGCTTGATATTCAGCTATCATGGCCTCAATTCCCAAACCTGCAGTAACTGCAAATAATCCTAAATAATCTTTGCCCTTGGCTTTTGGTTTTATGTAATCCGCTAGTGAAAGATTAGGAATATTGGCTGCCATCTTGCGCTGCTGTCGCAAAAACTGAAACTGCTCATCGCCAACATAAACATCGCCATTTTCTTCACCCGCTTCAAACAACCCAATAACCGCTTTGGCTTGTAATTTATCTTTCTCAATTATGTCTGATAGCATTTCTTGGGCGTCATTGTAAAGCTTTAAAGCTTCACCTCCAACTATTTCATCTTCAAAGATTTGAGGATATCGCCCTTTCAATTCCCAGGTTTGAAAGAAGGGCGTCCAATCAATATAATTTAGTAAACTGCTCAATTCCACCTTCTCAAATACCTGTGTACCCAACTGCCTAGGTCTTGGAGTCTGATAGGCATCCCAATCCAATTGCAATTTATTGCTCAGGGCTTCTTCAAATGGAAGAATTACTTTTTGTTCTTGACGAGCGGCATGCTGTTTAGCCATTTCATCTTTATAGGCTTTTGCTGTTGCAGCTCCTGTTTCTTCACTTATGAGCTTGCCTGCTACGGGTACTGATCTTGAAGCATCTAAAACATGTACTACTGGACCAGAATACTGAGGGGCAATCTTCACTGCAGTATGTACTCTCGATGTTGTTGCTCCTCCAATTAACAATGGCAATTTCATTTTTTGTCGCTCCATCTCTTGAGCTACATAAACCATTTCATCTAAACTGGGGGTTATTAAACCGCTGAGTCCAATTACATCCACATTTTGTTTCTTGGCTTCTTCAAGTATTTTTTCTGTGGGAACCATTACACCTAAATCAATAATCTCATAGCTATTGCAGGCCAAGACCACCCCTACTATATTTTTACCAATATCATGTACATCGCCTTTAACCGTTGCCAATAAGATTTTACCTTGAGTTTGTCCTTCTTGTTTTTCGGCTTCTAAGTAGGGAGTTAACCATGCCACAGATTTTTTCATTACCCTGGCGCTTTTCACAACCTGGGGCAAAAACATTTTACCACTGCCAAATAGATCACCTACTACACCCATGCCTTCCATCAATGGACCTTCAATAACTTTTAAAGGCACTTTGATTTCAGCTAATGCTTCTTCAGTATCTTGATCTATATACTCTGTAATCCCCTTAACCAATGAGTGTTTTAAGCGCTCTGTAACGCTTTGATTTCTCCAACTAAGGTCTACTTCAATTTTCTTTCCATCTCCTTTTACGGTCTCTGCAAACTGCACTAAGCGTTCAGTTGCGTCATCTCTGCGGTTTAAGAGTACGTCTTCTACCCTCTCCAATAGGTCTTTTGGAATCTCTTCATAGACTTCTATCATACCGGCATTCACTATGCCCATGTCTAGTCCGGCCTGTATAGCGTGGTATAAAAATGCCGAGTGCATAGCCTCTCTCACTATATTGTTTCCTCTAAATGAAAAAGAGATATTGCTCACCCCTCCACTCACTTTGGCTAAGGGCAAATTGTCTTTGATCCATTTAGTAGCTCTAATGAAGTCTACAGCGTAGTTATTGTGTTCATCTATACCCGTTGCTACGGTTAATAT
>CBDUMX010000247.1:0-3219 GCA_965368435.1 uncultured bacterium | reverse complement strand
CAGAGTTGGATGAGTAATGATAATATAATCGTAATTCGTACTTGTTGGATCTAGCCAACTGAAGGTGATTTGATTGATATTTGTAATGGATTTAATATTGGTGATGTCGGTAATATAAATATCACCTTGATTTCCATTAACTCTTCTAAATTCTAAGCTTTGTCCTGTGAGTGTACCGAGTATTCTGTTGTTATTAACAATATCGTAGATTAGTGGTTGGCTATGCGAGCCAGAGTAGGAATCAAACTTAAAATAATCGTTAGTACCTGTATAGTACCAGTTGAATTTAGAGGCATTGGCCAAGTTTAAGAAGCGGGGATACTCTAAAGCCACATATGACACAGCATGTCTGGATTTCGTCAAGTAAGTAGATGAAAATCTTATGTCCGTAGTGCTAGTACCAATGAGGGAAATATCTAAAGTATCACGATGATGTATTTTTTTATATCCTCTAAACTTTTGAGAGAAAATTACGGTGTTTTGAATGTCTACTTCCGTTTCATGATTTACCCCATCAACTATATCACCTGGATTTGTAGGGTCAGACTTTCCGTATAGAATAAACTCATATTCGGGAGTTGGACCTAAAAAATTGTAGTAAGAGGAGGGGAGTTTGAATTTTCTTTTAATTCCCCTTGCTATGTAAGCACTAAACCATCCTTCTCCTTCAGTGTATTCTGAAAAGTAGCCAGGATTTGCATATGGGTTTCCATCATAGAATTCATCTTTAAACCACATTGCCGATTTATACCATATCCAAGCGTCAGCGGTTTTACCTATGAAGTTTGTATTTTGATAATTTGTGACTCTGAGATTGGTTGTACTATTATTCCATGTAAGGAAATAAAAGGCCGTATCATTTGCAAGACTTTGATACTGATGTGCTTGCTCTGTTGGTGACCTATATAAAACATTATCTAAGGCGCCATCATTAGGAAGACCGTGAAACTCAATGTAATCACTTGGATCGAAAGAGTTGTCCGATTCCCCTTCAATATAGATTGGCACTTCTTGTCCATTTCTAAAAAGCTGTAAATTTTTAGGGTTAATACTGGCAACAGGGACGCCTGCAGCTACTAAGCTTGCATGGTCAATTTTGTAAATTGCTTCTTCACCTACTTTAAACTTGTAATACTGTTGTGAAAAATCAATCCAGTCGAAACCGTATTGAGCATTTGCGGTGTAAGTATTAAGTAGCAGTAGTGCTAGAAAACAAACGGAATAATTAAGTAGTTTCATTTTAAATAGCTCTTCAAAGATAGCGAATATTCGCTTATACTGCTGAGCCAGAAACAATTATTACAATTTCATGTCTTATATAATGGATAGCAGTTTTTAAGTCCTATTTACTAATTTCGTTCTTAATATGAATAAAGTAGTTGCAAACGCTGCAGAAGCCATAAAGGATATAAAAAGCGGAGATACCTTAATGCTTGGAGGATTTGGTTTATGTGGGATACCTGAGAACTGCATACGTGCTTTGGTAGAATCAGGGGTAAATCAACTTACTTGCATTTCAAACAATGCAGGGGTAGATAATTTTGGAATAGGTTTAATGCTTCAAGGCAAACAAGTTAAAAAGATGATTTCCTCTTATGTGGGTGAAAATGAGGAGTTTGAGCGTCAATTACTTAGTGGAGAATTAGAAGTTGAGCTTATACCTCAAGGCACTTTAGCAGAAAGATGTCGAGCTGCAGGAGCTGGAATACCAGCGTTTTATACTCCTGCTGGATATGGTACTGAAGTAGCAAAAGGAAAAGAGGTGCAAGATTTTAACGGAAAGATGCATTTGCTTGAATATGCCTTTGATTCAGATTTTGCTATTGTTAAAGCGTGGAAAGGGGATAAAGATGGTAATCTTATATATAAAGCGACTGCAAGGAATTTCAATCCTTTAATGGCTATGGCAGGTAAAATTACGATTGCGGAGGTTGAAGAGCTGGTTGAACCTGGCGAATTAGACCCTAACTTCATTCATACACCCAGTATTTTCGTCAACCGGATATTTCAAGGAGTTGATTACGAAAAAAGAATAGAGCAAAGAACAATAACGGAAAGATAGCATGTTAGATAAATACGGAATAGCTAAAAGAATAGCCAAAGAATTGCAAGATGGTTATTATGTTAATTTGGGAATAGGGATTCCTACTTTGGTTGCCAACTATATACCGGAGGGTATAAATGTGACTTTGCAATCTGAGAATGGATTGTTGGGAATGGGTCCTTTTCCATATGAAGAAGAAGTAGATGCAGACTTAATTAATGCAGGCAAGCAAACTGTAACCACATTGCCTGGCTCTGTGTTCTTTGATTCTTCTACAAGTTTTGGAATGATAAGGAGCGGAAGAGTAGATTTAACCGTACTTGGTGCAATGGAGGTTAATGACAGAGGAGATATAGCTAATTGGAAAATTCCAGGCAAGATGGTTAAAGGCATGGGAGGCGCTATGGACTTAGTAGCATCTGCACAAAACATAATAGTTGCCATGATGCATACAAATCGCGCAGGAGAATCGAAATTGCTGAAGGAGTGTAGTTTGCCAATCACTGGCTTGGGATGTGTTAAGAAAGTAGTTTCTAATTTAGGTGTATTTGATATAACAGAACGTGGATTTGAGCTTAAGGAGCTTGCAGTTGGTGTGAGTGTTGATGATGTAAAAGCCGCAACCGAGGGGAGATTGATTGTTGAGGGAGATATTCCAATAATTGGCGCCTAGAAAGGGTGCGAGCTGATTTAAATCATTGATTACCAAGATTCGCGGGGGCAAAGCCCCCCTCCCCAGTGCTAATCTAAGGAATTTGTGTTGTTGCAAAAAGAGAAAGACATTAAGCGTGTTTGAAATATTTGCAAATGGTGGTATTCTAGGAAATACATCATTGGTAAGACCGTATATTATGGCCTAATTCTGAGGGGGCCAAGCACCCCCCTCCCCAATACCAATATAAGGATAATTACAAGCTTCGGCAAAAAGAAGTCCTTCAAGGCATACATAACATTTATTAAAGTCAATTTGCCTAAACCCCGGATTTTCAATTTACTCTTAGCCTAATCTTTTTCTTGCATAGGGTGATTTTATCAACAAGCTTTCGAATATTTAATTTTCTTCATGTTATATCAACAATGAATTTTAGCTTTGTCGCCATTAAAAAATCAATAAAAACCAAATGAAAATTAGCGTAATAGGTGCAGGAAATGTTGGAGCTACATGTGCCGATGTT
>CBDUMX010000246.1:0-3226 GCA_965368435.1 uncultured bacterium | reverse complement strand
AGAAAATAAGATTGATTTTTATACTTTTTAAATTCTTCTTTGGTGATCATATAGATAAGAAATAAGGGCTGCAAAAATACGAATTGCAATGGCAAATAATAATGTAATCGCAATTAGATTTGATTCGAATTCGGGCTCTTTAGCCTGTAATTTCAGCTGCAAATTTCTTAAGCGGTTCGTACATCTGAAGCTTCTCTTCCTTAGTAGTTAATCGCTCCATATTTGGAGAACTCAGCGTTTTAATTTCGCTGTTTAAACTGCCTAGTATGTCTGGTTTTTCTAAACCAATAAACCAGATGTGGCTGCATGTATTTAATGTTTCAAGACTCTTTATATCTTCCAAAGCGTAAGCCGATTCTAGTAAGAATTGAAGATTTAATGCATTGGCAATTTTGCTGAGGTTTGAATTATTGGCAAATAATTCTGCTTTCAGCGCCTTAGGATAAATTAAGCTTTTAGCGGGAATTTGTTGCTTAATGACTTCTTGTACAGCTTCTGCAGGCGCTTCCTTAGTAGGAGGTTCAACAGCTTGTGTTACTGTTTGCTCAACATCGGCTTCTACAACTTCTTGCTCTGCATTTTTATCTTCTTTGAGAATTACAAGCTTTTTAAAGAGCAGTTCAACATCTAAGTCATTTAAGTCCGTCACTGCGCAAAATTAAAAACAATTTCAGATTATAAGTTAAAGGATGTTATTTTGAAGCCAAATATGCAAATAAGGAGATGTGATCGTTCAGGAGTAGATAAAATAGATTTCGATAATCTAGTGTTTGGAAGAACGTTTACAGATCATATGATTTGTTGTGATTTCGACGGTGAGCAGTGGGGTGAATTCATCATAAAACCATTGGAACCTATTGCAATGCACCCTGGAACACATGTCTTGCACTACGGCCAAGCGGTATTTGAAGGACTAAAGGCTTATCGCACCGATAATAATCGAATTAATCTATTTCGCATAAAAGACAATCTTGCTCGACTAAATACTTCTGCCGAGAGAATGGCAATACCTGCTATTGATGAGGATAAAGTTTTAGAAGCAGTAAAGGTTTGGATGGATTTGGATAAGGCATGGGTGCCTGGACAAGATCAGGGGAGCCTGTATTTGCGTCCATTTTTATTTGCAACCTCACCAACACTTAGAGCAATCCCAAGTATCAAATACAGTTTCATGCTTATTGCTTGCCCTGTAGGTTTCTACTACAACAAACCTATCAGCGTTAAGGTGGAGACGGAATTCACCAGAGCAGCTGTAGGGGGTGTCGGTTTTGCAAAGGCGGCAGGGAATTATGGAGCTGCTTTTATGCCAACTATGATGGCGAAGGATGAGGAATTTGATCAGCTTTTGTGGACAGATAGATCTGAAGAACAGTATTTAGAAGAGTTGGGTTCAGCCAATTTGTTTTTTATGGCTGATGGAGTGCTCTATACACCGGAATTGCACGATAGCATACTTGCGGGTATTACTAGAGATTCAGTCATACAATTGGCAGGGGAAGAGGGGATAGAAGTTAAAGAGCAAAAACTGGCCAAGGCATTTTTGTTACAGCAGTTAGAGTCTGGGCGTTTGGAAAGTCTATTTGCAACGGGAACTGCAGCAGCAATAACCTTTATACGAAGAATTCAAGTCGACGGTAAAAATTTTGAAATACAATCAGAACAGTCTGAAAAAATAAAAGGTATCAAGTCGAAATTAGAAGCCATGAAGCTTGCAAGAGTTCCAGATTCATTTTCCTGGAACTATATCGTTTAATCACCAAGTGTGATCTTCAATGATTTTCCATTCATTGTTCTTCTGAGCAAATAGTAGCACAAAACAGCCTCCGATGGTATCGGATCTCTGAATCTCCCATTTGCCATCTACGGTAATATAATGAGGCTTGTCGCTAATGATAGTGTCGATTTCAAAGATTAATTTTCCCATGTCATCCCGATTTGGGAAGGATTTTTGATACATTTCAAGTGTTTTTTGCCAACCGTAAGAAGTTCCATTTCTGCCACAGAAGCGCATGGAGTCTGATTTCCAATATCCCTGCATAAAGCCTAAATGGTCGCCTTGGTTCCAGGCATCCAATTGATTTTGAAGTATTTGCTCAACTTCTTTTATATCCTTTTGAGTAGTCTTCTCTTGCTTAGAACTAGAAGTACAGGCTGCTATAGCAATTACAATTAATATGCTGATGTATTTCATACATGCAATTTAGCTAAATCCATGAGCAAAAGAAGAGCCCGAATAATGCCATATTTCTAAAAAATAGAAAAAATTGTCCAAAAATGGGATAATATTAGAGTGGCAAAAAACTTAAGTGACTGAAAATCAACGAGAATACTATTGGCACAATATTAGCTTATTATATAATGTACCGCAAGGTACACATGGTTAATAATTTTCATCATAAGTAGTAGTTTAGTATTTTATCTTTGAAATTAAGTCCTGGCCTATACGGCCGGGACTTTTTCTTTATACCAAATCTTACAAAAATACATTTTCTTTTCTTAAGTCGGACTTTCCTTCTAATTCACTTCGCAGCCAAAATAAATATTAGCTAATTTTGGTACATATGAAAGCGCTCAAAACCATTGGTAGAATTATGGCTTACCTTCTGTTTTTGCCCCTTATAGCGCTAATCATTCTACACCTCCTGACGTCAAGCTCTATTATTACAATTGAAGGTTTTCAAGAATCCGTTTCTTTTACCACATATTTCTTTACAGGAATTATAGCCATAGCGGGAAACTCCTTACTCAAAGCACTGAATACTGATAAATCTTAAATCGAAGGTTGGTCGATATCATTCTGATCTTCTCCTAGACCAGCATCCACTTCATCAAATTCATCCAAATTTCTACGTGCCTTATATTTTACAATCAGCATTTTTATTAATCTGTATAGAAGATAGATTCCAAGAATTATTAATGCCAAAAGCCAATCTGGAATACCGAAATCAAAAGATACTTGAGGAGTTCCGAGGAGAATCATCCCCTAAAGGTAATTATTTAATTGTCATTTCGGAAATGTAGATGCCATCTAATGGGTGTCTGTACGCATAGAATTTAAAGGAATGCGTAAATGAAAATACAGTACTCGCTAATGAAGTCTATTTCCGACATTAACTAAAATTTCGTAAGTTTTGAACTGGGGAGGGGGGCTTGCCCCCGACCCCTAACTCGCTTTTCGTCTATATCCCAATTATACTGTTCAACATTCCCTTATTTTACCACTTTC
>CBDUMX010000245.1:0-3232 GCA_965368435.1 uncultured bacterium | reverse complement strand
TATCAGAAACTATTGCTCTCTCTTCTTTTAGCAACGCATTCAGCAGAGTACTTTTCCCAGCATTTGGTTTGCCAGCAATTACCGTACTTATTCCCTGCTTCAAAACATTGCCAGAAGCAAAAGAACTTCTCAACTTCTCAATTTTAATTAGCAGTTTTTCAACCAAAGCTTTAAGATGATCGCGGTTCGCAAATTCAACATCCTCTTCGCCAAAATCGTTTTCCAATTCAATTAGGGCGGCAAAATCTACTAATTCTTGTCGCAAGTCTGCTATATCCTTACTAAAACCACCCCGCATTTGAGATATAGCCATTTGAAGACTAGCCTCACTGTTTGAGCTGATCATATCAGCAACAGCTTCAGCCTGTGCTAAATCCAGTTTTTTATTTAAGAATGCACGCAAGGTAAATTCGCCTGCTTTTGCCATTCTAGCCCCATGCTTACATAGAGTTTCAATAATTCTCTGAACAATGTAAGGTGAACCATGACTGCTAATTTCCACGGAATCTTCACCTGTATAGCTATTGGGATTTCTAAATACACTTAGCAAAACCTCATCAACAAATACATCACCATCTTTTATATGTCCGTAGTGAATGGTATAACCGTCTGCTTCTTCAATCTCCTTGGTAAAACAACTATTTGCTATACCAATTGCATCCGCGCCGGAAAGGCGGATTACGGCAAGGGCTGAGATGCCGGAGGGGGTAGCGGGAGCGACGATTGTATCTGATGAGATTGTAGTCAAGGGACAAATTTAATCAGATACAATAAGGAATAAATTATAAATTCTATATTTAGGATCCAAGGTCCAAGGTCCAAGGTTCAAGATCCAAGGTTTAAAGTCCAGAAGTAAAATCAATAAGGTCATGGGCGATGACTACATCAAAGAATCTTAAAGACAAGGATAGTTGGATTCTGGGTCGTATATTAAGTATTTAATCTCGGTTGAATGATTATTCCACAACCGTATTCCCGAGCTTGTTTGATTGAAATATTTTTACAGATGCCAAAGTATGATTTAACAAAAAGAACAGAAGATTTTGCGGTAGAAATCAGAAAAGTATTAAAGAAGTTGAATCAAATAAATAGTTCTGATTGCAATCAATTGCTGCGTGCGAGCGCGAGTATTGGTGCAAACTACATCGAAGCCAACAACTCTTTAGGAATAAAGGATTTTGTCTTTAGGTTGAAGATCGCTAGAAAAGAAGCAAGGGAGGCTGAGTATTGGTTAAAGATTATAAAAAGGACTTCAGACAATAAGAATAATGTGGATTATCTAATTGTGGAGGCTATTGAATTAAGTAAAATTTTGTCGTCGATGATTCTCAATTCTAAAAAAGAATAATCCCATTTTAGAGACTTGGAGCTTGGTTTTTGGTCCTTGAGATTTACTAATTTTTAATGCATTAAAAATTAGTACTCATATGGAACTTACTATAGAACTCAAATATCTCATTAACTGCTTCATCTGCAGTGTCTACAACTTTGAAGAGGTCTAAGTCTTCTGGACTTATGTTCTGTTCTTGATCAAGCATGGTGGTCTTAATCCAGTCGAGCATGCCTTGCCAAAAGCTTTTGCCTACGAGTATTATTGGGAACTGAGCGGTTTTTTGAGTTTGTACTAAGGTAAGCGCTTCAAATAATTCATCTAGGGTTCCGAAACCTCCAGGGAGTACTATAAAGCCTTGAGCGTACTTCATAAACATCACCTTGCGCACAAAGAAAAATCGAAAGTTGATTAGCTTGTCTGGATCGATGTATGGATTAGCTTCTTGCTCAAAAGGTAAGTCTATGTTTAATCCAACAGATGCTCCTTTTTGATCATGTGCTCCTCTATTACCAGCTTCCATAATTCCTGGTCCACCTCCGGTGATAACTCCAAGTCCTGCTGCCGCTAATTTTTGTCCGATTTCAACACCCATTTCATAGTATTTAGTGCCTGGCTTTGTGCGGGCCGAGCCAAAAACAGATACGCATGGACCTATCTTAGCCAAGGTTTCATATCCCTCAACAAATTCACTCATTACCTTGAAGATGTTCCAACTATCTGAACTCTTTATCTCTGGCCATTGCTTATTAGCAAAAGCTTTCTGTATTCTTTCTTGATCTTTATTAGTCATTCTTTTTTAGTGTTAAACTGTTTAAATAGAGGGCAACAAATGTAATTAGTCCATTAATAACAATTAATTCGAAGCCCGGTTTATAGCCATCTATCCATACTGGCGTCATTTTGTAGTATCCGTAAGTTAGCGCAATGGATAAAAGAGTTATTGCTAATACGCGTTTGTCGTTTACCTTTCGTTTAGTCAATATCCCAAAAGCGAACAATCCAAGCAGTGGTCCGTAAGTAAATCCTGCCGCCTTAAATAACTCATCAATAACTGCTCCATTGTTTAACGAATTAAACAGTAAAATAGTTGCAAAGAGTATAAATGCAAATCCTATATGCACCAATCTTCGGGTTCTCAGATTGGTTTCTTTTATACGCTCAAATCCGAGAAAGTCTACGCAAAAGCTTGTTGTTAAGGCAGTTAAAGCGCTGTCGGCGCTGGAATAGGCAGCCGCTACTAAGCCCAAAATAAAGAAAAAGGAAATTAGAGGGGTCCCGTATTGCATGGCAACCACTTGAAATAGATGGTCACTTTTTTCAAGAGATGCAATTCCCTTAGCTGCGGCAAACTGATAAAGTAAGGCTCCTAGGCTTAAGAATATGATATTGACAATTATGAAGAGTACCATTTGAATATAGATATTCTTCTGTGCTCCTTTTATATTGCTGATGCTCAAATTCTTTTGCATCATGTCTTGGTCGAGGCCAGTCATTGCTAAGGCAATAAAGGCACCACCCACAAATCTTTTCCAAAATCCATTATCGCTCTTCAAATCCCAATGAAATATTTGAGTGTTGGGGTCGTTTTGCAATGCACTTAAGCATTCTGCAGCGCTCATGTCTAACTGTTGAGCTATAAAAATGATAGTTAATATTACTGCGGCAATTAGAAATAGAGTTTGAAGTGCATCAGTATATACAACCGTCTTTATTCCGCTTTTGGTGGTATAAGTGAATATGAGTAGTATAGTAATAGCAACAGATGCCCAATAAGGCAAACCGAAGGGTTCGAAGACCGCCATATGTAATACCCCTGCAACTAGGAATAATCTGAATGAGGCTCCAATAATTCTGGATAACAGAAAGTAAGCTGCTCCTGTTTTATAGCTGACTACTCCA
>CBDUMX010000244.1:0-3281 GCA_965368435.1 uncultured bacterium | reverse complement strand
TATTGATTTTTATCCCAGTCCAAAACACACCATAAAAACAGGCGCTAGTATTACCTACCATAGATTTAGTCCGAATGCCATAGTAGTGGAGAGTTCAGATATACCGGTCGACATTAAGCATGTGAACGTCACCAATGCTTTTGAAAATGGCCTTTACATTTCCGATTTATACCATCCTATCAGCCGATTGAAAATAAATGCGGGTTTGCGCATCAGTCACTTTTATCAGGGTAAACACTACGTAAAACCCGAGCCGCGCTTCTCGGCAGCTTATATGATAAAAGCGGGCTTTTCAGCAAAGGCTAGCTATGCATTAATGAATCAATATGTTCATCTTCTCAGCAATACAGGAATAGGCTTACCTACAGATTTATGGGTGCCTACAACTCAGCGCGTTAAGCCTCAACAATCTGAACAATATGCAGCTGGATTGGCAAAAGACTTCAAAGAAGGAAACTTCAGTGTTACTCTAGAGGGCTATTATAAAAAGATGAATAATATTTTGGGATATAAAGAAGGCAGTAGCTTTCTTGATCCCGAAGTATCTGGAAATGAGATATCCTTTGCCGACTGGCAAGACAAGGTTACTTCAGGCAAGGGCAGAAGCTATGGCACCGAGCTCTTTCTGCAAAAGAAGTTTGGCGATTTCAGTGGTTGGATTGGATATACCCTATCGTGGACCTGGTTAGAATTCGAAGAATTGAATAATGGGGAGCGATTTTGGGCGAAGTACGATAGGCGTCACGATATTTCTGTTGTTGGGATTTATAAAATCAATGAGAAGATCACCCTATCTTCAACCTGGGTATTTGGAACAGGTAATGCGGTGTCTTTAGCTCAATCTGAATATGTGGCTGGCGCCGATAATCCATCGCACAACAACCCAAATTATCAAGGATATTATGTTAAAGACTATCAGGGTAAGAACAGTTATAGAATGAGAAACTACCACCGACTAGATGTGGGAATTCAATTTAAAAAACAATTAAAGAAGAACAGAGAACGCACTTGGGAAATCAGTGTTTATAATGCGTATAGCAGGTCGAATCCTTTTTATTTAACAACTCTGGAGTTCGATCCAGATGATGATTATACTACGGATAATTCTACGGTTGAATTATATCAAGTTTCGCTGTTCCCAATTCTTCCTTCTTTCACGTATTCTTTAAAATTTAACTAGGCATGAAAAATTTAATTATACTCTTTTTCGTATTGGTTTTATGCTCTTGTGAAGATCAATTCTTAGTTAAACTGCCTAGGCCGGAAACCGAGCAACTTCCCAACCTTTTTTGTGTTATAGGTCCACATGAAACAACCATAGCTTGCAGGCTAGATAAATCTATTCCCATCTATGGTGAACCTGTTAGATATCAGACCAAAGACTATGAGCCAATCCCTGATGCTAATATTGTGATAAAGGGGCCTAAAGGAAATGTAACGCTTAATTATGATGCACAGTCGGAATTCTACACTGCGCAGGTGGCTCCCGACTTCTTGATTGAAGGTGGAAGCTACTCTATTCACGCTCAATTACCGAATTCAGAAGTGCTGATAGCGGAAACAACTATACCAATTGCTAACATTCAGGATGTAAACATTAAAATGGATAGTTTGGTACAAAACGACGGCTTTTGGTCGTATAAAACACTATTGACTGAGCTCAAGTTTAAAGACAAAGCAGGTGTTGGGGATATTTATAGAATTAGCGGAAGTTACACCAATGATACCACACAGAATTGGCAAATTCCTATTCACTTTAACAGCCGATTTAAGTTTTTATTGGATGAAGATAAGGATGGATCTTACCTCAATGAAATAGGCAATAGTGAGTATAATGATGCAGGTACTTATTTTAAATATCAGATTAATATCTCCAGTGTTACTAAAGACTATTACCTCTATCATCTTTCGCTAAATGCCTATACAGAATACAGCGACGACAATCCATTTGTAGAGCCATCAATAAATTACAGCAATATTGAAGGTGGACTTGGCCTGTTTTCAGGAAGAGTAAGTAAACAGTTTGAGTTTCTAATCGACTAAGCCGTAACTTCAGTAAGCAAGGCTTGGAAGAATGCTAAACCGTCTTCATTAAAGAGTTCAGATGCAGCTGCGCGCTCTGGATGAGGCATCATACCGAATACATTGAAGCCTTCATTGCAGATACCTGCGATATTGTCTTCAGATCCGTTGGGATTCGACTCTCGAGTTGCTACTCCATTTGCATCGCAATATCTGAATACTATTTGTCCATTAGCTTTGAGTTTAGCCAAGGTGTTTTCATCGGCATAATATCTTCCCTCTGCGTGTGCAATAGGGATTTTATAGGCCTTGCTAGTATTCAATAAGTGAGTGATCGCTGTCTGATTGTTCTCACATTTCAGATATACATTCTCACAGATAAACAATTGATTTTCATTTCGGAGTAGTGCTCCTGGCAATAAGCCGCTTTCGCATAGAATTTGGAAGCCGTTGCAGATTCCCATCACGAATCCACCGCTATTTGCATGTGCTATAACCGACTCCATAACGGGCGAAAGTTTAGCAATTGCTCCTGAGCGCAGATAATCACCATAAGAGAAACCTCCTGGCAAGAAAATATGGGTACATCCTTTTAAATCAGTATCCTTATGCCAAAGCTCTTCAACGCTGTTTCCGCTAACCTTTTCCAATACATTGATAAGGTCGTGATCACAATTAGAACCGGGGAATATTACCACTCCAAATTTCATGCTGCGAAGTTAAGGATTCACTTGCAATTTATTCACTAGAAAATGTGCATTCTTTATTCGCAGCAACACCTTTGGAGAATTATAAATTAAGAATTATGGGTTATGAATTGTTTAATCTGGACGGATCTTCGTGTCGTCCTTTCTCTAAATAAGGCAATAAGGCAATAAGGCAATAAGGCAATGAAACAATGCAAGTTCCAAAAACCAAGATCATTGACACAGTCTTGTTTTGCCAAAAGTGATTGTCTGTCAGTTCGAGCTTGTCGAGAACCTAGCTGGGTATATGTCCTATTATTTGTTCTCGACAAGCTCGAACTGACAATATCCCTATTCAGAAGTATGTTCTTTGTTCATTCATCATTCATAATCAATAATTCTTAATCATTTTGGCCCATCGTCCTTTCTCTAAATAACACAATAAGGCAATGACGCAATAAGGCAATGAATATCCAAGCTCCAAAAACCAAAATCATTGATACAGCCTTGTTTTGCCTAAAGTGATTGTCTGTCAGTTCGAGCTTGTCGAGAACCTAGCTGGGTATATGTCCT
>CBDUMX010000243.1:0-3296 GCA_965368435.1 uncultured bacterium | reverse complement strand
ACTTGTTCCAACATCCTCTTCACCCTTTCCGCCATGCTCTCATTGGTCAATCGATTCCTACTCAATCTGTCTACCATGATTGGAAATGCAAATGGACTAGGTTGACTTAATGTCTTTATGATTAACTCTTGTCCATCTATCCTTTTTAAAGCTTTACGCATTCTATCTGCGTCCAATTCTGTGTATAAGACCTCTTCATAAGCTTGTTGCAACAAAAGATTGTCGGGCTCATAGTCCCTGAAAACTTCAAAAAACAATGCCGAAGAGGATTGTAAATGCCGCTCCTTCTGTAGCTTGCCTGGAAAACCTTTAAAAGTAAGTCCAGAAATAGCTGCGATATCCCTAAATTTTCGTCGACCCATTTCACTCATATTACAACTAGCAGAAATATCTTCTAGAAGATTTTCAAGACAGAAGAGGTCTTCCTCTAACGCCTCCATTAATGGAATTTCTTGATCTGACAGCAGTTCAAAACCGTAATCATTCATGGCCAAAGACAAACTGAGCTTCTTTATCTTACTTATTCTATATGCAATCAGCATAGCCATACCTTCGTGTATCATCCGCCCCTCAAAGGGATACATCAATACATGATAACCTTCCTTATCTTCCAACTGCTCAATTAACAACTCTTGCGTTTTCGGTATATGCGATAGCTTCTTATGTATTTCAAGCAGTGGCTCTAATTTCACTTTTTCTCTACTCCTATTTTCATCTAAAGCACTGACTTCTTCGCGCAATACCTCTGAAACTTCTGTGCTTAAACTCATTCGGCTGCCCTGCCAACTAGGTATTGCCACTTTCTTAGCTGCTGATGGACGCACATAAGCAGTAAAACCAGTTACCCTTAGCAATTCAAGAATCTGACCAGCAAAAGAGAAACAATCTCCAATAGATAGTCGAGAAATAAAGTACTCCTCTATGCTTCCAATCTTCTTTCCGTTTTGATAGGCAACATTCATAGACATATCACCAACTATAGTTCCCATAGATAAGCGATGCCGCATAGCAATCCTCCGATCTTTCACCCTGTATACACCTTCTTCAATTTTAACCTTATTGAAGTCTTCGTATGCCTGTAAACTTTTACCGCCTTCCGTTATGAAATTGCATAAGCTGCGCCATTCCTCTCGGCTTACATCGGAATAACAATGGGTTTTAATTATTTCTTTATATAGGTCTTCTTCTCTAAAACCATCAGATACTGCAAGCGTGATCATATATTGTATCAATACATCAAATGCTCTAACTATTGGATATCTACTCTCTACATACTTCTTTTTAATTGCAGATTTCAATGCCATTGCCTCAATAATTTCTAGTGAATTGGTGGGCAAAAAATAGACTTTACTGGTTTCAAATGGACTGTGCCCGCTTCTTCCAGCTCGTTGTAAAAACCGAGCTATTCCTTTCGGACTCCCTATCTGAATTACAGCACTCACAGGTTTAAAATCAACACCCAAATCCAAACTACTGGTGGAAACAACAGCTTTCAATCTTCCCTCATGCAATGCCAACTCAACCCATTCTCTCAATTCTTTATCCAAGCTGCCGTGATGCATAGCAATCTCTCCTATGAGCTCTGGACACTCATCTATCAACCTATTATACCATATCTCAGCTTGTGAGCGCGTATTGGTAAATAGTATGGTAGATTTATTTGATTTGATGATTGGAAGGGTTTGACGCAACATTCGAATCCCCAGATGACCAGCCCAAGGGAATTCATCAATCTGCTTTGGCAATAGGGTTTTGATTGCAAGTTTCTTCTGCTTTTTCGACTGAACCAATACCGAATTCTCTGTTTGATTCCGACCTAACAACACTTCTATCGATTCTTGCATATTGCCAATGGTCACAGATATTCCCCAAACCTGTAAGTCCGGATTTATCGCTTTCAAACGACTCAAACCTAGCTCCACCTGCACTCCTCTTTTACTAGAAATCAACTCATGCCATTCATCTACAACCACCAATTCAACATTTGAGAAGAAACGCTCATAGCCTTTGCTTGCCATCAGAATGTGAACACTCTCCGGTGTAGTGATAAGACAATCAGGAGGGTGAGTCAGTTGCTTCTTTTTTGTTTGACTTGAAACATCTCCGCTTCTGCGCTCTATCCGCCATTCCGTTTCTAGTTCATCAGCAGCCATCTGTATGGCATTGCAAATGTCAACTGATAATGCTCTAAGTGGAGTAATCCAAAGCACTTTCAAGCCCTTTTTCTTGCCATTCAGCAAACTCCGAATTAAGAATGGTATTGCTAATGCAAAGGTTTTGCCCATTCCCGTTGGTGCATTTAGCATACCATGCATTCCTGCTAGATAAGCTTTGCAGCATTCTTGTTGAAATGGAAACATAGTCCACCCTCTACCCTCAAACCATTGTCTGGCCATTTTTAACCCCTTCTTTTGGAGTGAATTGTTAAGAAGTTTAGGACTATTCAATGAATTCGCAATTTATACTTGCATTTTAATATTACAGCTCTCCAAATTTATGTCATATACCACCGTCCACATAGAATGTAACGAAGAATTTGCAGAGACTATTTCTACATTACTGCTCGAGATTGGATTCGATGGAACAGCATATGAAAATGGATTGCTTCAAGCTTTTATTCCAGCATCAGAATTCGACAATAATGCTCTCAATAAGATTGCGGATTCATTGGAATTACACATCAAAGCAATTACTGACACTCCTGATCAAAATTGGAATCAACTTTGGGAAGACAATTTTCATGACCTAAGCATTGATAATCAAATCCATATTAGAGCTCCATTCCACCAAGATAAGGGCTTTAAGCATGAAATTATTATACATCCCAAAATGGCCTTTGGAACGGGTCATCACGGCACCACTCAGCTCATGCTCAAAGAAATGCTGAACATAGATTTCAAGAATAAAACAGTCCTAGATATGGGTTGTGGCAGTGGCATCTTAAGCATTTTAGCATCTCAAAAGGGCGCCAATAAGGTAACAGCTATAGATTATGATATTAATTCTGTTGAGAACAGCTCTGAAAATACGCAATTAAATAAGATACAAAACGTTACTATTTTGCAGTCAGACAATTTAGATAAAGTGACCACTACATTTGACATTATCCTGAGTAATATTGTAAAGAATATTAATCTGAGTTTAATGCCTTCTTTTAGTCGCTGTCTCAAGCCTGGCGGGCTTTTAGTTATTTGCGGCTTACTTATAACAGACCTAGATGAAGCCACTCAGACAGCTAAGGCACTAAATTTGAAACTACTACAACACAGCAACGATGGAGAATGGTTGCGACTTAA
>CBDUMX010000242.1:0-3298 GCA_965368435.1 uncultured bacterium | reverse complement strand
TCAAACTGGAGAACTCGTTGGATGAACAGATATTGGGAAAGACAAGGTATGCCTATTACTGAATACTGGAGATTACCTTCAGAATTTGAATGGGAGTATGCCGCTAGAGGTGGAAGAGATAACAATATGTACCCTTGGGGTGGTCCTTATACTAGAAATAGTAAAGGGTGTTTGTTAGCAAACTTCAAACCTAATAGAGGAAATTACATGGCTGACGGTGGATTGTATCCAGTAAGAGCTGATGCTTATTTCCCTAATGATTATGGACTTTACAATATGGCTGGAAATGTTGCCGAATGGACCATTTCTGCATATGACGAAGCAAGTCATCAATTCACTCATGATCTTAATGCTGATTATCAGTATGATGCATCTGAAAGTGATCCACTTACAATGAAGCGTAAAGTAACTCGTGGTGGAAGCTGGAAAGACGTTGCATACTTTATTCAGAACGGTTCAAGATCGTATGAGTATCAAGACACTTCTAAATCTTATGTAGGATTTAGATGCGTGCAAACATATATCGGAAGGTCAGCTCTTGACAAGAGATAATAAATTATCCAAACTTCCGTTTATATTTGACATATAACTATTTTATTGACTAACATTTAAACTTAAAAACAAAAATTTAAACTGAAAAATTATGGCAAATTTTTTTGAATCTAAAGCTGGAAAAAAAATCATGGCTATGGCCTACGGGCTAGGAGCATCTATCGTAATTGTGGGTGCATTATTTAAAATTCTACACTGGAATTTTGCAAACGAAATGTTGATGCTTGGTATGTTTACTGAGGCTGCGATTTTCGCGATCTCTGCATTCGAACCATTGCACGAAGAATGGGATTGGAGTTTAGTTTACCCAGAATTAGCTGGTATGGAAGGTACTGAAAAGCCTTCTTTAGCTTCTGGTGAGACTGTAACTCAGCAATTAGACAATATGTTGTCTGAAGCTAAAATTGGTCCGGAACTAATTCAAGGATTAGGAACAGGTCTTAAATCTCTTTCTGATAATGTAAGCTCTATGGCTGATTTATCAGGTGCAACTGTAGCAACTAAGGAATATGCTGAAAACGTTCACAAAGCAAACGAGCAACTTCTGGGTATGAATAGTTCTTACTCAAGAGCTGTATCAGCTTTGGAAAGCCTTTCTGAAACTACAGAAACCTTTAAAGAAACAACGTCTAAAGTAGCAAACATTAATCAAACCCTTAATGACAATCTTGTAAGCTTCGACCAAAACATTCAGAATCTTAACAAGGTTTATGGTGGTATGCTTAATGCAATGCGTCCTAATAGTTAATCCCTAACCATAATCAATTATAAAAATTAGAAATTATGGCTGGAGGTAAATTATCACCGCGGCAGAAAATGATTAACATGATGTATCTCGTGTTAATTGCTCTTCTCGCCCTGAACGTATCAAAAGAAATTCTTAAATCGTTTTTCTATATGGAGCAAAGTTTCAAATCTGCTTCAGAGAATATCGATGAAAAGAACAAAACCACTATGGCTGCATTCCAAAAGAAAATGGAAGAAAACGCAGCTAAAACTCGCCCTTATTACGAGCGAGCTCAAAAAGCTGAAGCAATTACAGCTGAATTCGAAAAGTATGTATTAGACCTTCAAGCAATGATTGAAGCTATGTATGGTGGACGTGAGGAAGATGAAAACGGTACGCCGAATCCTAACGCTCCCCTAATTAGCCCTGATCAAATGGAGGAACACGCTAAATACTTCACCGAAAACAATGAAGAAAAAGGTAAAGAATTCATGGCTAGAATTAATAGTACTAGAGATGCTCTTCTAGATCTGCTTAAACCAGATCCTAAAGACACTAATATTACTATTGAAGGCATGGACCTTTACAATCAAGCACTAAGCGCTTGTCAGCTGCACGCTGAAGATTCAGAAGAAAAAGGACCTAATAAAGCAGGTTGGATAGCAGAAAACTTAGAACACGCACCAGCAGCAGGACTTGTTGCTCTTTTTGCCCGTATTAGAAACGACGCAAAAACGCTTGAATCTGATGTATTGACTAAACTTGCTCAACAAATTGACGCTACAGATTATAAGTTTGATAAACTTGAGGCCAAAGTTATGGCCGCTTCTAATTATGTAATGGCAGGTGAAAACTATGAAGCCGACATTCTATTAGTTGCATCAAACTCTAAAGGAGCTCCTACCATCAAAATTGGAGATCAATTAATCGATATCGTTGATGGAGTTGGTAAATATTCTGTTCCAGCAAGTGGAGTAGGTATTAAAACTTTTACTGGTGAAATAATTGTAGCAGGACCACAAGGTGAGCAAAGCTTCCCATTTGGTGCTGAATATCAAGTGTTTAAACCAGCTGCAACTATTGCTGCAACTGAAATGAACCTATTGTATGTAGGTTTAGATAACCCTATGTCTATTTCCGTTCCAGGTTTTAGCGCATCAGATGTTAATGTGTCTGCAAGCGGTGGAATTACCCTGAGCAGTAAAGGCGGAGGAGCTTATAATGCTAAAGTTGATGGCAGTAACAAGGAAGTAACTATCCGAGTTTCTGTTAAAGACAAAAATGGTGTGGTAAAAAGCGTGGGATCAGAGAAGTTCCGTGTTCGTAGATTACCTAATCCAACTGCACAACTAGGTGGTTTGCCAAATGACGGTTTGCCAAAAGACAAAAACCAAGTTGCTGCACAAACTGCATTATTTGCTACAATGGGACAAGGATTTGCATATGACCTAAATTATAGAGTAATTCAATATCGTTTCATCTTTGCTCCTGCAAGAAGACCAGCTACTATGGTAACAGGTAGCGGACCTTCATTAAATGGACAAATGAAGTCGCTTATTGGCTCTGCAAATAGAGGTGATAGAATAATTATTGAAGGTATAAAAGCAAAAGAAGCTAAGTACGGATTTAGTGCCAACCTTAGCCCAATTGTAATAACTATACGATAATTGAATAAATATTCGTTAATTTTGTATAAAATAAAACTATGAAAAAGATACTGGTAATATTGATAGCCTTATTACTTACCGGAGTGGGAGTGCAAGCGCAAGTGAGTAGTTATGAAGATTTTACTTATCCTCATACTGCTGTAAAAGAGCGTAAAGCAGTTCCTTATCGATACATCAGAGAAGCGAATGTAAAATGGAGTAAACGCGTTCATAGAGTAATTGATACTCGTGAAAAGCAGAACAAAGTGATGCATTGGCCTAGAAACCCTTTTTACTTAGTAATTTGGAATGCAGTAATGGAAGGTGTTGAAGGATTTACTCCTGTAACAGCTTATGCTACTGATTCTCTAAC
>CBDUMX010000241.1:0-3304 GCA_965368435.1 uncultured bacterium | reverse complement strand
CACTGTCATTCAGGTTTAACGATACAAAGATGTTGCCAAATATAGTAGAATGTGAATTTTTAAGACTTTTTGATATCGAATGATTTGGCTTTGTTCCAGATTTCATCCATTTCTTCTAAAGTCATTTCTTTTAGAGACTTGTCGTTTCTTTTGGCTTGTAATTCAATATACTCAAATCTACGCTTGAATTTGGCGTTAGTTTGTTCTAGGGCATCATCGGGATTAATATTATTCCATCTAGCGAAATTCACAAGACTAAAAAGGAGGTCGCCAAATTCTGCTTCTATATTGTTCTCATCGGCGGTTTTAAATTCTTGCAGCTCTTCTTCAACTTTGTTCCACACTTGGTCTTTTTCAGGCCAGTCGAAACCAACTTGCGCTGCTTTGTCCTGCATGCGCATTGCTTTGATAAGGCTAGGCATAGATTTAGGCACACCACCAAGGACTGACTTATTGCCTTCTTTAAGCTTTATCTGTTCCCAGTTCTGTTTAACCTCTTCCTCATCATTGACTTTCACATCGCCGTAAATATGTGGGTGTCGACGAACCAATTTATCACAAACAGTCTCTAGAACATCTGTGATATTAAAAGCATTCTTCTCCTCTCCTATTTTGCTGTAGAAGACCATGTGAAGCATGAGGTCTCCGAGTTCCTTTTTAATCTCATCATTGTCGTTTTTGAGAATAGCATCACTGAGTTCATAGGTTTCTTCAATGGTAAGATGTCTAAGCGTTTCATTGCTTTGTTTGCGATCCCAGGGACATTGCTCTCGCAATTCGTCCATAATATTTAATAGCCTTTCAAAGGCCTTTAGCCTTGAGTCCATTACAGAATATTGTTAGATTTCATAATAGCGATGAAATCTTCTTTATAGTTCTTGCCTATTGGAATGGCAACGCCATTAACATCCAATTTAGTGCCGCTAAAAGATGCAACATGTGTTCTGTTAACAATATAGGATCTGTGCACTCGTGAAAAAAGATTGGAAGGCAGCTTTTTTTCCATATTCTTCATAGTCTGAAGAGTAACAATTTTTTTATCTGCTAGGAAGATTTTTACATAATCTGCAAAGGCCTCAACATAGTATATTTCGTTGTACGAAAGTTTTATAAGTTTTTGATTGGCTTTAACGAAGAAAAATTCATTCTCCATATCTGTTTCTGCCAAATCTGAACTGGATTTAAGTTTAAAATACTCTTTGGCTTTGTCTACTGCTCTTTCAAATCTATCATAGGCGATAGGTTTGAGCAGATAATCAATGGCATCCAATTCAAAACCTTCTAAGGCATAGTCTGGATAGGCCGTTGTAAACATAAAGAGCGGTTTTTTGTCCATAGACTTTATAAAGTTTAATCCGCTTATTTCTGGCATTTGAATATCCAGAAACATAAGGTCAACTTGACGATTTTTGAGAACCTCGCTTGCTTCTGCAGCATTATTACATCTGGCAACCAAATTGAGGTCTGGATGCTTGGCAACGTAGTTTTCAATAATGTCTAATGCTAGTGGTTCGTCGTCTACGGCAATACAATTCATAATCTAATTTAATTCTAATTGGAGTGATACTTTAAATTCATTATTTATTTCCCCTACATCTAAAAGATGCTTATTGGGGTAGAGCAAGTTTAACCTTTTCTTAACGTTTTTCAGGCCAATTCCCCCTGTATATCCCTTTTGTTTCGATAATTCATGCCCATTTTTCGGTTTACTGTTCACAATGTTAAAAAAGAGTTTATCCTCATTAACTTTCAAATTAACTCGAACAAAGCCCTGAGCCTTGTCTTTTCCAAGGCCGTGTTTAAAGCTGTTTTCCACGAAAGGAATGAGCAACATTGGTGCAATTTCATAGAGGTCTAGTCTTCCTTCAACATTAATATCTAATTGCATTCTATCTCCGTGTCGAACCTTCTCAAGTTCCAAGAAACTTTGGAGATACTTTACTTCTTGACTCAAACTTACTTTTTTTTCACTTCCCTCATAAAGGATATATCTGAGGATGTCGCTTAGCTTTAGAATAAGCTCTGGAGCGAGATCAGACTTCTTTAAACTCAATGAGTATATGCTGTTAAGGCTATTAAAGAGGAAGTGAGGATTTATTTGTGATTTGAGGTATTTGAGTTCGGTTTCGGTATTAAGCTTTTCTAGATCTTTAGCCAATCGCTCGTTCTCGTACCAGTGTTTAACCAGTTTGAGGCTCATAGTGATAGCGGTAGTATAGGTGATGGCCATGGCTGAAGGCAGCATAAAGCCTAAAGAAAACAGGCCTACCTTTTCCGACGACTCTAAGGTATTGAGCATCATATGGGCGGTTGCTTGTAATAAAGTTGCTAGGCTTATAGTCAGAATTATAGCTATGAAATATGCGCCATAATGCCTTTTGCGCAAGAAATTGGGAAAGAGGTAGTAAATATTGAAGTAGCTAACCATTGCGTGTATTGCAACAATTACAACTGAATTAATGTAGATGTCGGTAAGGGTGATTCCTGGTTTATAGAAATAAGCCCAGAAAGAAAAATAGATTACCCAAAGAAATATATGGTGAAGATTAAACCGGGTAAACCAAAGATATAGCCTGGTGTTGACTAAATTTTTTTCGGCACTCAAGTATTATCAGTTCCTGAATGTCTAAAATACTGTAACATACTGTAGCTCCAATTCAACACTTTAACCCCGGAATGAAAGTATGATTCAGCTTCAGTAATGCGCTGGGTTGAAGAAATCTCTTCTTCCGCCTGCTTGCTGAAAGTAGACACTGTAAAGTAGGCCGCAATATTTAGTATTAACAACGCTGCTATGATTACATGAACCTTCTTAAATGTGAATCTGATTTGCATAATTAGTTCTTATATACAGCTCTACGAATATAATGCCAAAAAGTTACAGCTGACAAAATATCGGTAAACTGACAGTATAAAGAGATTAACAAATGGCTAGTTGAATTGTTCAACACCTTTGTTTTTACTGCATAATTGCTCAAATAGTTTGAACATATTGCTACCTTTGCTGTTATAATAATTATGCAATTCTGGGTAGTTTTCGGCTTAATCATAGCAGTGTTTTTACTGGCCGTTCTTGGTATGGCCGTTCGAGTGATTTTTGTAAAGGGCGCAGAAGCCAGAGGTGGTTGCGCAGGAAAAAATCCTTTGCTTCTTAAAGAAGGAGTAGCTTGCGGTATGTGCGGCGCCAAGCCAGATGAAGCATGCAAAGAAGATCAGATAGCTAAGGCGTAGAATATTCAACCAGCCCCGGGTTTAAACCCGGGGCTGGTTGAATTAAACCCGGGGCTGGTTGAATTAAACCCAG
>CBDUMX010000240.1:0-3326 GCA_965368435.1 uncultured bacterium | reverse complement strand
CCGTCCCAGTACTCCTGAGCGGAATTTCCAATAGGCGTAAGAGCGCCTATACCAGTAACAACTACCCGTTTAAACTGCATTAGGGATTTATTATCCTAAGTTCTTAGAAATATAATCTACTGCTTCTCCAACAGTACCAATTTTCTCAGCTTGCTCGTCAGGAATTGCGATATTGAATTCTTTTTCAAATTCCATAATTAGCTCCACTGTATCCAGTGAATCCGCTCCTAAGTCATTTGTAAAACTTGCATCAGTTGTTACTTCTGACTCTTCAACTCCTAGTTTGTCAACGATAATTGATTTAACTTTTTCAGCTATTTCAGACATTTTAATTTTTAATTTGTTAATGGGTGCAAAGAACAATTTTTTAAACAAATTAGACAAAATTTATTTGCGAATGATTTAAACAGCCTCCATTGTATGCCAGATTTATTTTTAAGTACGGAAGAAATCCAGATCGAATGTCCGGAATTATACGGCATTGCTACTCCCATGAAAGCATACAAAATGGCATGGCAAATTCAGCAGAGCAAGGAGTACCGCATTCAAAAAGTTGAAGAGGTGATTAATTATAATGATGGAGGGGAACATATATGTTACGAGCTTCACAATTTAGATTCACAAGCTGTACTGTTGATGTGCAGAAACAAAGGAAGTAAAGGCATGTTGTACAAGAAATATAAGCACATAGACTTTATACTATTGAGCATCGCCCCTGATCTCAGCATAGATAACAAAAGCTTAACTTTATTTAAAGAGCTCGATGGTGTAACTTTGTGCACCAATTTAGAAAGTCCGTCGAAACCGGACAATATGAACTTTGTTCAACTACTATGACCTCAAACACCACTTATAATAAAACTAAAATAGTTGCCACTTTGGGCCCTGCCAGTTCAAAGCCTGAAATTTTAAAGCGACTCATAAAGGCAGGAACCGATACATTTAGAATCAATTTTTCACATGGCGACCATATAACTCATTTAAAAACACTCAAGAACATTCGCATTGTTAGCGAATCTCTTGGTGTTAATGTTGCTGTACTTGGTGATTTGCAAGGTCCTAAATTGCGCATTGGAGATCTAGAGAACGGCGCTTTTAAGCTAATCAAAGGTGCTAATGTAGTCCTTACCACTAAAAGCACAGATCCATCAACCTACGTACATGTGAGATACCCCAAACTAGCTAAAGATGTTAAAGTTGGTGAAAGAGTACTGCTGGACGATGGTAAAATGGAATTAGAGTTTACCAAGATACTAGATTCTTTTAGGGTTAATGCCAAAGTAATTACAGGCGGAACACTATTATCTAATAAAGGATTTAATCTGCCTTCAACCAACTTAAGAGTTGAGAGCATGACTAAAAAGGACAAAACAGATCTTCTTTTTGCAATAGAAAATAATTTTGATTGGATTGCGCTTTCATTTGTACGCGAACCTAAAGACATAATTCAACTCAGAAACATTCTCAAAAAACACAAAAGCGGGACTAGAATTATTGCAAAGATTGAAAAACCTCAGGCAGTGAAAAACCTGGATGAGATTATAGAAGTAGCCGATGGCATTATGGTTGCCCGAGGAGATCTCGGCGTTGAAATGGCTATGGAAAAAGTTCCTATGATTCAGAAAAAAGCTGTGCTCAAATGCAATAGAGCTAGTAAACCTGTAATCATAGCTACACAGATGATGGAATCTATGATTGAGAGTCCAACCCCAACACGTGCTGAAGCCAATGATGTTGCCAATGCTGTTATGGATGGCGCGGATGCAGTTATGTTGAGCGCAGAAACGGCAATAGGTAAATACCCCATACAAACTGTTCAGGCCGTTCAAAAAATACTTAGGAGTACTGAAAGCGGATGGAATATCTACAATAAGGCTCAAGTACCTGACCCACATTCCTCTACCTTTTTATCGGATGAGATCTGTTATACCGCTGTAACTTTAGGCGAAACAGTAAAGGCAAAAGCAATTATTTCCATGACACAAACTGGCTATACTGCTTATAAAATTGCTTCTTGTCGACCAAATTGTAATGTTTTTATCTTCACTTCAAACAAACAATTGCTTACTCAACTCAGTTTAGTTTGGAACATTAGGGTGTATTACTACGACAAACGCACCAATACGGATGATACTATAAAACACGTAGTAGACATTCTAAAGAAAGACAAATGGCTGAAAAAAGACGATATTGTAATCAATACGGCTTCTATGCCAGCTATGGAAAAGCGAAAAACCAATACCCTTAAAATTACTAAGGTTAGATAAGTGGAAAACGAAATTGTAAATAAGGTTGCACAGAGTGGAATTCAGACTATTGATCTGGAGGCATTGATTCCGGAAAAACCTGAATCATCTATTGATATTAAAGATCAATTGTTTCAAGGCCTAGTCTTAAAAGAAAAAGACTTTAGGACATTCGTTAAAGAGCACAATTGGGAACAATACAAGGGTCATAGAGTTGCAGTATACTGCTCTACGGATGCAATTGTACCAACATGGGCATATATGTTAGTAGCTAAAGAATTGAGCAGTATTGATGTAGAGCTTTTCTTTTGCCAGCCTGAAAACTTAGCGGCAATGCTTGCGGAGCGCACTCTGAGTGGCTTTGATGCCACACAGTATAAAGACCAAAGGGTGGTAATTAAAGGCTGCGGTGATAGAGAAATAAGCAATCACGCCTATGTTTACCTCAGCAGTAAGCTAATTCCAGAAGTGAAAAGTTTAATGTTTGGTGAGCCTTGCTCTACGGTTCCTATCTTTAAAAAGAAATAACTAATTTTCAATTGCCTCTAAGGCATCAAAATCCATATTTCTCTCACCATCTATATACTGGGTTACAAATGCGTCCGTTATACCCAAAGCTTTAATATCAGCTGCAAACTGCACTGCATCTAAAACATCTTCAAAGTATCCGATTACATAGCGTTTTGCCCCATCTACCTCCTCGGCTTTTACGATTTTTAGTTTGTTATTAAAGGAAACTAGATCTAATTGTTGGTAATAACCCATTTGAACCTGATATACTGTCCCGTTTGGTAAATCTGTGCTTGGCATACTAGCAAGAAGGTTGTTATACTTCAGATTTAAATCCTGAATCTTTGCTAATAATTCCTCATTTTGTTTCTGTAAACGCGCTAAATCTTCTTTTAGGCGTTTAACTTCTGCCTCAAGCTCAGCTACTTCTCTATCGTGTTTATTCATTAAAGCGACCCATTTCTCTGGGTTCTTCTTATAAAGTTTAATCTCTTTTTTCAGAGCTTTTCTCTCTTGCTTTGTAAGTGTCTGTGCTTCAACAGATGTATAGCTTAAACTGAAAGCTATTAA
>CBDUMX010000239.1:0-3326 GCA_965368435.1 uncultured bacterium | reverse complement strand
GGTCTATCAAACAAATAGGGTCCACTCACTTCTCCAAAATACAAGATATCGTGTTCTAAGTAGAAGCTATCATTATCATACCTAGCATACATCTCCACTTCAAACAATTGCTTGTCTAATGAATCATTGGTTTGATCGCCATTGTCTACATACATGCCGCCATAAGTAGTCTGAGCAGAGTTCACTGGATTAACCATAAACACCTTGGCTTTAACCGTAGTATCCTTATAATATCTGTACTTGTTTTCTGTATGCAATAATCTTCCTTCTTTATCTCTAAATTCCCACTGCTCTTCATCCAAAGCTGTGTTCAACTGCTTACTAGCAGCTATTAAATAGCCTTCATAGGGTATTAAAAAATCCAATTGCTCTTCATTCATTAACACAAAGCTCTCAATATCAATTAAATAGTATTGAATCATCGCATTGCCGTTAGCGTAAATATGCAGATTGACACCCGATCCCAGTATGGTCTTATTGTGTAAGCTATGATTGTATTGATAGTGCTGAGCATGAGATAGTATCACTGAATTTCTTTGCACTAGTTTTTCATTTTCACGGAGATTAAAATAGGATTGCAAGAACTCAATATTGGATCTATCTGATTTCTCTGTATAATAATCATCAATGTAAACTTGCTTATAAATCGCAGCATGTATATCTGGACTTTTAAAAGCAAAAAGCTGAAAACTAATAAGTAATAGTATGACCAGTTGTTTATACCTCATTTTCAATAGCTAAGGTAGGTAAATTGAGTAATTGCTCGCGTAATGTAGAAGTCAAACTTTTTGAACAGACTATTTTAAATTGACTATCGCTTGCACTGAATTCAACTCCTTCAATGCTGTTTAACAGATTATACAACAAATAGTGTTGCGCAATATCCATTGAACATATAATTACATCTTTTAGCACCAACTGCTTAAATTCCGTTTTAGAAAGAGCATCCTGAGTGGCAGCGCCATAGGATTCTATAAGTCCAGGTATTCCCAGTTTTTTGCCACCATAGTAACGCACAACTGCAGCAAGTATGAAACTCGCTTCTGTAGACAGTACGGCATTTAATATTGGTCTTCCTGCGCTATTTGACGGCTCTCCATCATCGCTAAACCACTGTATTTCTCGCTCAATGCCAACAATGAATGCTGGACAAACATGGGTTGCATCAGAGTATTTTAACTTTAATTCGTTAATTTTTGATTTGGCGTCTTCTTCTGAAGTGATAGGATAGATGTGAGCGTAGAATTTACTTCCACTCTTTTTATAGAAGCCAGCGTACTCTTGCTCAATTCCTTTATAACTATCCTTTAGCATATGAAATAATTAAAATAGAAATAACAGCTATAAAGAGTCCTATCTTGTTCTTTGCACTTAACTGTTCCTTAAAAATAAGAATGGAAAGAATGGTACTACACAGAACAATACTGACATTATTTATACTAAACACTAATGCACTGTTTTTATTAAATGCTGCTAATGCTTCAAGCAGAAAAAGTATAGAAAAGTAGTTTGGAATTCCCAAGGCCACTCCACCTACAAGATTCCTCAGTTTGATTTGCTGATTACCCATTAATATCCTGAATATCAATATGATGAGTCCAGTTAAAAATGCCCCTAAGAATATACTATAACTTATAGCTGAAAACTCCACTTGTTCGCCAAAATTGTCTTGCATAACTTTAAGTGATAAGTCAATTATACCGCTACCAACAAACACAATAACTGGAAGAAAGAAATAGTGCTTATTGATATGAAGATCTTTGCGAACACTCACCAGATATATACTGATTAATGATAAAATAAGACCTAATGCGTAGAGTAAACTAAAGCTTTCATTAAATAAAAGGAAGGCCAGAAATAGAGGAATGACAACCGACATCTTACTACTTACCGCATTCACACTAATACCGAGTTTTTCAGTGCACATTGCCATGCTGAAGAATATCAACACAAATAGAACTCCTAAAGACAAAGCGTATTGAAACCAGCTTTCTTGCAAATTGCCCAAAAGGTCATGGTTTTCTGAAAGAATAAAACCAAGGCTAAAGCAACATAAATAATTAACAACTATAGCGCTGAGTTTGTCAATTTTCCTTATCGCAAAAATTTTGAATACTACATTGATTAAAGTGCTGCAAGCAATACTCAGGATTAGAAAGAATATTCCGCTCACTACTTTAAATATTGGTATATGGTATTGTCGCCAATACTTTCCTTAAAATTCGCTTCGCGCTTTATATCCGCAGCTCTAATACCTGTTTCCCAATTGTTCTCAGAAACGATTTTTATAGCTTCATCCCAATAGGCATGATCAATAAATGTTTGAAGCACTTGCGACCCTCCTTCAACCAATATACTTTGAATACCTCTTTTATATAAGTCTTCCAACATATGCTGAACAAATGCTCTATGTCCGAGTTTTACATATTCTACATCATCGGTTTTATCCTCTCTCAATGCATTGTATACCAATACTTTGCCTTCCTTAAACAATTGAAGATCAGATTCAACACTATTGTTTTTAGACAGTATGATTTTTATGGGGTCATTGCCTTCGTAGAATCTCAAGTTTAGCTTTGGATTATCGCGATTAGCTGTATTGGCTCCAATTAATATGGCCATATTATGAGCTCGAAGCTGATGCACAAAAGATCGACACTCTTCATTGCTAATTTGGTTGCTTAAATGCGACTGATTTATATGTCGGCCTATAAAACCATCTTTAGTTTCAGCCCATTTGAGTGTAACATAGGGCAAGCGTTTGTCGTGAAAATGATAAAATTTTCTGTTTAAATATTTACACTCAGCCTCTAGGACTGGAAATTCCACTTCTAGGCCAGCTTGCTTTAATCGTTCAGCTCCAGTGCCACCTACCATTGGGTTGGGATCTAATGCACCAATCACAACTTTTTTGAATCCTTTAGAGATTATCAAGTCTGCACAAGGAGGAGTTTTGCCGTGGTGCGAGCAGGGTTCTAAATTTACATATAAGGTACAGTCTGAAGGAGAGAGCCCAGATGGCATGTTTGATATAGCCATAACTTCTGCGTGATCTGTGCCGTAAGCCTTGTGATATCCTTCAGAAACAATTTCACCGCCTTTAACTATGAGGCAGCCTACCATTGGATTTGGTGCAGTATAAGCTTCGGCTTGTTTAGCAAGCTCAATGCACCTGCGCATCATTTGCTCCTTGTTTTCCAAGCACCAAATGTAGTGGATTTTTAAAATTAATTAAGCAAAACACTTAGGTTTGATGTTTTGAAAAAAATCAGTCAAATACGATCAGACTTTTTAGCGCGTTTAGCTGGCATTTATGATGAGCGAGA
>CBDUMX010000238.1:0-3384 GCA_965368435.1 uncultured bacterium | reverse complement strand
GCTCTTCTTCTTGCAGTTGCATTCTTGATTCTAATGTGGGGTCTTCTTGCATTTGTGTGTTCAAATAATCCATGGTACCACATTTAGATTGTGTGATTTGAGCCTGCATTGATATTGTTGAAAATATAAGAGAGAGAATTAAAAGAAAGGTATAGCGCATTAGACAAATATATAGATTTCAAGTTTGAAGTGGTTTATGGTTGATTTTAGAGAATCTGAGATTCATATTCATAAAATAACTTAATAGAATATCTATTAGAATAGAAGTGAAGCAACACACATGAATTCATAGAGTACAGGGTTTTGTCAATGGTGATTTGTGGCATATTTAGCGTTTGTTGATTCAAATTGTAATGCCGTATTACAGCAGTTTTCTTTAGCATTCTTTATGCCGAAGGACATAAAAATGACAAAAACTATGTATATACATTTATGGAAAACCATCTATGTACAACTATATTTGGCCTTAAATAAACCCATGAAAAATTTAAAAATTTACTCAATTTTCCTATTGGCTTTAGGACTAGTATTGTTTAACGCGTGTAAAGATGAGGAACCAACTCCTGATCCAGATCCTGTTGCAACAGAGGCCACCTACACTAAAGATGCAGCGCCCATTTTGAATGCAAATTGTGCTTTAAGTGGTTGCCATGTATCTGGTGCATCCGTAGGCAGTTTAGAAGGCTATGCAGATGCAAAAGCATTTGCGGGTTTTGGAAAAATGTTAAAAGCCATTAATCACGAAGCTGGAGTTTCTCCAATGCCTAAGAACGGAGCCAAGTTGTCGGACGACAAAATTGCAAGCCTAGAAAAATGGGTTGCAGATGGCTTGAAAGAATAAACCATTTTACAAAATAAAATGAAGGTCCTAGCTTAGGTGTTAGGGCCTTTTTTGTTTTAGTAAGACCCAAATTGCTCAGAATTATTATTCAACAATAATTTTCTGACGTAAAGCCCCTCTATCAGTTATGATCTCAATATAATATGTGCCACTTAATTGATGCAGCTCAATTAACCAGTGCTTATCGTGCAGTTCTATAAAGGAAGAAGGCAGTTTTTTGCCTTCAAGATTGAAGAGTTCAACGGATTCTATAACGCCTAGACTTGATTTTATATTCACATGTCCATAAGCAGGGTTAGGATATATTAAAGCTTCGCCTGCATCTAAGTTATCGATGGAACTAAACTTGCCAACCACAATAGTAAATCCATCTTTCTTGAGCAAATTGCCCAATGAATCCATGCCCAAGGAATCTGCATAAATGGAGATACAATTTCCTGTCTGAACTTTTAATCGTATGAGGTATTTTCCAAAGCTGTCGTAATCGTGAGTTGGTTTTGGATTTGTTGATGAGTCGCCATCGCCCCAATACCATGTATAGTTTAAATTTGGTCCAGTAGAACTATCAATAACTCTAATGGTATAGGTTGAAGAACTATCTTTCAGATAGCCAAATAGTGCATTGCAATAACCGATAGGTACCTCGATGCAGGAATCAGCTGAGCAATTATCTGAGGTGTCTACTGTTCTCAAGCATAGATCATAGTTGTAATTAAATGCATAATCATGCTGTGTATTATAAGCGGTGTCTTTGGCACCATCACCCCACAACCAAATGCATCTTCTATTATTATCAGATTGATTAATGGTAGTCAGTGTTTGTCCATTAATTGAATAGCTAAATGCAGGGGGTGCAAGACTTGAAGCATTGGCAAGGGTGATATTTTTATCAATGGATTCTTGGCAGCCGAGCTTTGTTCTAATTTCAAGTTCTATTTGCTTTTCTCCAGGAATGGGGAAGGAATAGTCCTGAATTTCATTTGAATATATACGAGAATCTCCAAAATTCCAGCTATACCAAATAATAGAATCAGAGCTGTGAATACTGGAGCTGTCTTTAAAGAGATAGTCGTAGTTGCAGTTAATAGAATTATCTACTATACTGAAGTTGGGTTCGATATCTACAATTTCAATTTCTAGTAGAGCAGTGTCATGGCAATGCAGAGAGTCTCTGGAGTGTACTGTGATAACATATTTTCCCGCTTTGCTATAAATGTGATTAAGGCTTATGCTTCTTTCCCAATCATTCAAGCCATCTGAGCTATCCCAATCTACCTCGTATATTTCTTTATCATTTAAATAGCGATCTGGGCTATTCCATAAATCTCTAGGGTCTATTGGATAATCATCGGGCCATTCGAAGTTTCCATGTTGCCAATACCTTAATGAATCCTGCAGATTAACAACTAGCCCTTGGCAAATAATAGAATTATCCAACCAAAATTTATTGTAGAAACCAATATTTAGGAATTTATCAAACTGTTGCTGACAGCCACTTCTGTTTAACAGCATGAGACTTGGGTTTAGAGGTCCTTTACTTTGCTTTAATTCTCCATTTTCAACATAATTATAGCTCTTTTTCCAAACACCGATTACAGTATCAGTGTCGGTGAAGAGGGTATCATAACCCCGGAGTGATGAATCCCTGAAGTGCAAAACATAGGCTACCTCTATAGAATCATTTTGAGAACTATCCGTATAAATATATCGGCGATTTCCGCGCATAAAACTCGGTGTTCCTCTATTGGTTCGGTACTCGCGTTCTTCCCATATGATTGGGAGCGACAAACCGCTGGTATCAATACAGCTTCCTATCATTTTGGCAAAGTCTTGTGGTTCAATGAAACCAGGCGGGTACTTTAACGGATCTTCTACTTCCAACTTTGAATAATCTATTCGAGGTGGCTCTGTAATCCATTCTTTTATTATGGAGGTAACTATGGTGTCAAGCACAATAAGGCCGTCTTTATCGTTAAGAAAATTTCTTACTACATAGTTATACTTCCAATCCTCGCCATTGTAGGTTACATTTTCATCGTTACGACCGTTAACTGGACCAGTATAAGGCTCCAAATAGTGAAAAGTCTCAAAATAAGTTTCAACTATTGGTCCTTCACCTATACCCTGATATCCCCAATTCCACCTAAGTACTTCAATGTCAATTTGCTTTTCAGTATTCATTTTATAATAAGCACTTTCACCAATACATATTTCTGTCACTGCGCCACTTTCATTGAGTATTTCGAATTCGGCATCCATAGGAGCTATTCTAAACATATCATGGTACCAAGCGGTATCAAGACAAGTGGGAGTGTTCTGACCTGCTTCAATTGGCCCATTGCCAACAATGAGACCGAGGGTGAAAGAACCTTCTGGATTTCTGTAGTTAATCGCCCCAATTTCACTAGGGGTATAGGCCTTAACAAACTGATCAGGGTAATTTCCGCTGAGCTCATAGGGTAAAACAAAAGGAAACGAACTACCTGGGCTAGGTGGAGCTAGGACATTGCCTGAATTAGATGGTTCAAAACCGGATGGGTTAG
>CBDUMX010000237.1:0-3386 GCA_965368435.1 uncultured bacterium | reverse complement strand
TTAGATCATCCTCAAAAATGTCTTGAAAACGACTATTTAAATGATTATAGCAACTAATATCAAATGGAGTGGTATCCATGCTCTTTCAAATTTAGATAAAAAATTGTTCAGTAATTACGACCGTCTATGAAAAACAGAAAACAGAAACTTTTGTTCAGTTTTGAAAGGAGTAATGTGCGTGTGGTGAAAAGATTCTATCAATTCAAAGTTTTCTGAGAACAGTTGCTTCATGTTCGTTTCATGGTGTCTACTCACGTCTAAACCACTGCATTTCGCAGGGCCATCAGGAGCAAAACCTGAGATAATTAGATACTTAGTAACTGATGAATTGACTATGCTCACATATTTTTCGATGTCATTCGCATTTGTCAAAAAATGAAAGGCAGCGCGATCATGCCATATTTCATATGTTTTATCTGTTTTAAAATGCACCACATCAGAATGAATCCATTCTACGGCTTTTGCAAGCTCTGCAAGCCTATTCTGAGCTTTATTTAATGCAAAGCTTGAAATGTCGAGTACACTAAGGTGCTTGTATCCATCGTCCAAAAGGCAATCCACAAGCTTGCTATCTCCACCACCAATGTCAATAATACTATCACTTTTGGAGCTTGCGAGTTTCTTTATGAGTTGAAGTGATTCTAAAGGCAATTCTTGAGTCCAACTAACTTCATTTGGGCCCTTAGTTTTGTAAATGTTTTCCCAATGTTCAGCTTTGTTATTCACTCAGCAAATTAAAGCCAATTTGGAAGATGGAGTAGTTTTATAAATGCAAAAAAAGCGAAAATTACAGGGACATAACCGCCCCACCCCTTTGTAAAGGTAACATTCTTACTTCTTGCTTTTGAAAATAGATCTCTAAAAGTCAGCAAAATCTTTTTCTCCGTATTAACTACTTCCGATTGGCTAGTTTAAATGCTTCATTCAATTCTCTAAAATTTAGTTGCCCGTTTGCCTCATTTAAATACTGCAGGATGACTAAAGACTTTTTTATGCGAATTTCTGAACTTTTTACTTTACCGACTAAATGTATTAAATTCCTCTGTTTCCCGGCAGTGAGTTTGTTGAAGAAATGACTGCCAGATTCATCAATAGCCAATGCTTGAGCAAATTCTTCTGGCATCGGCATACCGTATTCGCTTGTGTCTTTTTTTAGCCGAACATTTAGAGTGTCACCTTCAATAATATTATGCTTATTACGTATTTCTTTATTGACATTTATAAAATAATCTCCATTGCCAAATGGCATCAGCGCACAGTGAAACTCTTTGCCTCCATTTAAACTACATAAAACTCTTTTATCACCGCTCTGAATATATGAGCTAGCAATGTTTTTAGGAACGATAAAACTGTGACTCCAAACGTTGGATTTTTGCTTAAATAATGTGCTTTTAAAATCCGTTGAGCTCATGTATTGCAATAGGATCGGCATTCCCATCTGGGTCATTATTTACAGTGCCGTCTTGAATAAAACCAATTAGTATCAAGCCAGCTAGATGTGGCGCAGCCATTGATGTGCCGCTGATTGTGTTATAGGCCCCGCTTTTCCAACAAGATTGGATATTTACGCCTGGTTCGCAGTAATCTATATGAGATCCATAGTTGCTGAAATTAGCCCAGTTATCTTTTGAGTTCATAGCGCTAACGGTATAAATGGTTCCAACTGAAGTTTCTGCTCTAGCTGGAGAATAGTTATCTGCATCATCTGCATAGTTTCCAGCGGCTATAACGAAAGGACAAGTCTTGGAAGCTTCAATTACTGCGGCATCTAGGGCAATAGAAATACCACCGCCGACACTTATATTAGCCACATCCTCAGAAGATGCATTTGCAGCAACATATTCTACTCCTTGAATAATTCCACTAAGGGTTCCATTTCCTAAGTCATCTAGCACCTTAACTGCTACAACCGTTGCACCTGCAGCTACTCCGACAACTCCTATCTCATTGTCAATAGCTGCGATTATCCCGGCAACATGGGTTCCATGTCCATTTCGATCTTCAGCTCTTCCTTTTTTTCTAGTACCTAGGAATACCTTACTCAGTTTAGCATTTACATTGAGGTCTGGGTGATTTAAATCCACGCCAGAATCTAAGATCCAAGCCACTTTGCCAATTGCTGAGGAGCCTCCATTAACGCGTGTTATACCGTATGGTGTTATTTGAGTATCTCCTTTGCTTGGCTTGTTTCCCGGATTGTCAGGCTGTTTTAGACTAATTACTCTGTCTGGCTCTATACTTTTGATTCGCGGGTCTTTTTTCAATTTTAAAACCAGTTCTTCACTTAGAACACCAGCAAATCCTTGTATAGTTTTATAATATGTATTGGTGATTTCATTGCTTACACCGCTGTGCTCAATTTCAATGTTTTCAGCTATTTTTTTGATAGTTTCCAGATTTTCATCATGGCTTTGGTCGATCTTATACTTACTGCTAGAAACGAAGTTGTCTTGAAAGGTTACTATATAATGATCCTTGATAATAGTTCCGGATTCAATTCGATAGAAATTTTCAGATTCTGTATCTAATGATTCAACTAAATCAGACTTATTGCAAGAAGAAGTAATCATCATAAAACCCAAAAAAAGCATAGCAATGCATGGTGTTTTCATAATAGTTTTAGTTTCTCAAATATACTGAAAATATTATTCAATCATTCAAAACTATCCACATCTTGGTCCGCAAGCCACTGTTATAGCGCAGTTTGTGTGTAAATTTAATTGGCAAATGAATTGGTGATTTTTAATGTTTTTGGTTACATGAATTATACCTGTCAGATCTATATTTAAATTGGGAATTGATTGATTTAAATTTCTACGGAACTTAATTCAACTACTATCCTAAATAATTTAGAAATACAGTCAGTGAAGCCTTATTAAATCTATGTTTCGTATCTTTGAGATTCTTCAAAACGACCCTTATCGTGATTAAAAGAAAATTATACAACCAAAACTTCAAACTGCTAATCTTACTTCTTGCCACAATTCTATCCTATGCTGATGGATATGGCCAGAATACAGAGCTAGTTAAAGTGAACAGGTTAATCCAAGAAACTGGGGTGCAAATTCATGCTGAAATTTTAAATCCAAATAAAACGCGCATTGCGATAAACCAAAGCGGAGAATTCTTTAGAGCGTATTTCAATCTCAATCGCGGTACACAATTCAAGGAATTTAGAAGAATTGGTAAGACTGAGGATTTGCATATTAGATTCCAGCATTATGAAAATGGCATAGAAGTAGTTGGAAGCGAGTTAATCGGTCATTACTCAAACGGCATACT
Source organism: uncultured bacterium (assembly GCA_965368435.1). Lineage (GTDB taxonomy): Bacteria > Bacteroidota > Bacteroidia > NS11-12g > UBA9320 > JAHEKB01. The sequence continues at coordinate 104 of CBDUMX010000237.1, read as the reverse complement.
GATGAGCTTTAATGGCAGTATCTATGATGTACAGCCATTGTCAGCTACAATAGCAGGAGAAAGGGCAATAGCTCTTGCACTTCAATACATAAATGCTTCGCTTT
>CBDUMX010000236.1:0-3423 GCA_965368435.1 uncultured bacterium | reverse complement strand
GGGCTGCCACCCATATCGCCAAAAATATCGCCAAAATGACTGAATATGTCTTCCATATTCATTCCACCGCCACCAAATCCTCCAGCTCCTCCGTCTACTCCAGCGTGACCATATTGGTCGTATCGCTGCCGTTTTTCAGAATTGCTAAGCACTTCATAAGCTTCTGCAGCTTCTTTGAACTTATCTTCGGCAGTTTTATCATCTGGATTTTTATCTGGATGATATTTAATTGCTAGCTTTCTGTAGGCTTTTTTTAACTCTTCAGGGCTAGCGCTTTTAGATACTCCTAATATTTCGTAATAATCTCTTTTTGCCATCTTATTCTCCAACTACAACTTTAGCATACCTCAAAACCTTGTCGTTCAGCATATAGCCTTTCTCAATGACGTCAACAACTTTGCCTTTAAGTTTTTTCTTTGGGGCTGGAATTTTTGTAATGGCTTCGTGATAATCAGGATCGAAACTCTTGCCCTGGGCATCAAATGCTTTAAGCCCTTTCGAACCAAGAATATTGCTCACCTTATTGTGAACTAAACTAACACCTTCGCTAATTGATTTAACATCATCTGTGTCCTTCATCGCACCTAATGCACGTTCAAAGTCATCAAGTACAGGCAGTAATTCTGAAATTATTTCTTCGCTTGCATTTTTAAACAACTCTATACGCTCTTTAGCGGTTCTGCGGCGAAAATTGTCGAATTCAGAATATAAACGCAAATACTTGTCGTTCAGCTCGTTATATTTTTCCTCTGGACTTAATTCAGTCGATTTAGCCTCCGTAGAAGTTTCAGCTTGTTGCTCATCCTTCTTTTCTTCTTGAATTTCTTCCTGTTTCGATTCTTCCTTTGTCATATTGAAATCTTAACTCCCAGCATATTGCAAAAGTGTTGCCATATTAAAAAGTGTCATAATGACATAGTTAGTGAGCTAGCTCAGATTCTAAGTATTCAAAGATTTTCTCTTTATAGAGATTCTTAGCCAGAACTTTTCCGTTCTTATCTATGAGAAGATTGTGAGGTAAAAATTTAAAATTATAGTCGGCAACTACTGGGCTGTCCCATTTTTTTAAATCAGAAACTTGAGCTTTCCAGTTTAATTTATCATTGGTAATTGCCTGTTTCCAAAGACTTAAGTCTGTGTCTAGACTCACACTATAGATCTCAAAACCTTCGCCACTAACAAAAGAAGAATCTCTGTATTTACTGTAAACCTTTTTAAGATTGTGATTTTCTAACCTACATGATCTGCACCAGCTTGCCCAAAAATCAATCAATACCAATTTGCCCCTCAGGCTGCTCAATTTAATTGTTTTACCCTCTGGATTGTTTAGTACAATTTCTGGCGCTGTTTCGCCAACAGCTGGATGTAAAATGTGTGTTGAAGAATTTAAAAGAATTAGTGCCAGTACACCCGATATGATTAATTTACATAGCCTCAAATTCTCGTAATTTTAGCTCCAATAGCGTTCAATCTTGTTTCTATGTTTTCGTAACCTCTATCTATTTGTTCTATATTGTGAATGGTGCTCGTTCCGTCGGCAGACATTGCTGCTATCAATAGAGAAACACCTGCTCTAATATCTGGAGAAGTCATGGTGATTCCCTTAAGGGCCATTCTTCTATCTAGTCCCATTACGGTTGCTCTATGAGGATCGCACAGTATTATTTGGGCTCCCATGTCGATTAGATTATCGACAAAAAACAATCGGCTTTCAAACATCTTTTGATGAATTAAAACATTGCCTTTTGCCTGTATACACATAACCAATATAACACTTAACAAATCTGGTGAAAGTCCTGGCCATGGAGCATCAGCAATGGTCATCATACTGCCGTCTATGAATGAATCAATTTCATAATGTCGGTTTTCCGGAATGATGATATCATCTCCTTTAACAACAAATTGTACTCCGAGTTTTTTGTAGACGTCGAGAATAAGACCCAATTGATCTACACGCGCATTTTCAATAGTTATTTCAGATTGCGTAAGGGCAGCTAAACTTATAAAACTGCCAATTTCTATCATGTCAGGTAGAATTGTATGCTTACATCCTTTAAGTTCTTTAACTCCTTCAATTACAAGTAAATTGGACCCAACTCCAGTTATCTTCGCGCCCATTGAATTCAGCATATTACACAATTGCTGAAGGTAGGGTTCGCAAGCAGCATTATAGATGGTAGTGGTTCCCTTTGCCATTACAGCAGCCATTAAAATATTGGCAGTTCCCGTTACTGACGCTTCATTGAGAAGCATATAACTTCCCTTTAGATCTTTAGCTTCAACTTTATAAAACCTGCTCGCTTTATCATAGGTAAATTTTGCGCCGAGTTTTTCAAAGCCAATAAAGTGAGTGTCTAATCTTCTTCGACCTATTTTATCTCCTCCGGGGCTGGGAATATAACCTATGCCAAAACGGGCGAGTAGCGGGCCAATAATCATAATAGATCCCCTTATTGAAGCTCCTTTGGTTTTAAACTCTTCGGTGTGAAAATAGTCCAGATCAATCTCATCGGCCTGGAAAATATAATGACCTTTAGCCTTTCTATCAACTTTTACATTCAAACCCTTTAATAGGTCTATCATTCTGTTGATGTCGCGAATTTCAGGTATGTTTTTAATTTCAACTTTGTCTGCTGTAATTAATACTGCAGATAGAATTTGCAAAGCTTCATTTTTTGCACCCTGTGGAGTAAGTGTACCTTTAAGTTTATGCCCTCCTTCGATTTTAAAAGTCCCCATTACCTTCTTCTGTAGTTTTTCTTCTTTTTATTCTTTTTGTTGTTATTGCTGCTATTGCTTGAGCGCTTTTTGAATTTCTCAACGTGTATGTTCAATTCTTCAGGGCTAATTTGAAGTTTACCACCAGAAAGATCTGACAGATGCTGTGCAACTTGCTCAGGACCGAGATTCTCATCATTCCAGCTATTTGAAGAATTCACCATAAAAGAGGCTATATAATTTATATAAGAGGTTTTGATATCGCTCTCTGGCAGGTCTTTAGCTCCTTCTATCATTTCTATCAAATTTCTTCCGTAGAAACGATAACGTGTCAAAGCCGCTTTATAACCAATATGCTTAGGTTTCTCTAATAATGCCTCTGGCTGCGGCTTGGGAAATTCAGAATCAATATCTAATTCGTAATTACCCATTATATGTATATGATCCCAAATTTTTTGTTGGTAATTGTCCAATTCCTTAATAGTTGGATTTAGATTAACCATAACTTGAAAAATGGTTCTGGCCATTCTGGTTCTCTGCTCTTTATCTTCAACCGTTTTTAAATGGTCAACTAATGCTTGAACAGATCGGCCATATTCAGTAAGTGTGATTTGTTCTTCTTGAGTATTGTATTTTAATTCCATGTAATCTGGCAAAGATAGCTTTCGAGACCCATATTTATTAACTGTTTGTGCATATGTAGCG
>CBDUMX010000235.1:0-3437 GCA_965368435.1 uncultured bacterium | reverse complement strand
ACTGAACAGCGATTAGAAATTAGCGGTGGATTAGGGACGTATTGGGTTACTGAAAATGTGATAGGTGCATCAGCAACTAGCATTGGTAATTGGGCCATTGTGCAGAGTTCTCTCTTGCCCGGAAGCTACTCAATATGGGCAGCAATAACGGATCAATGTACAGATACTAAAGACACTGCTTTTTGGAATGTGACCGTTTTAGATTCACTGAGTGTTAGAGCCCCTGCCGACACTACGATTTGCTATGGAACAAGTTTGACATTAAATGCAATGGCCACAGGAGGGCTTGCCACTAATTATCTTTATGATTGGGGTGGAGGCAGCAGCTCTACTTCATCCGTTAATGTAAGCCCGCTGAACACCACAACCTACTACGTCCATCTCTCAGATAATTGCAGTGAATTTGAAGCCGATGACAGTGTTGTTGTAGCAGTTTTAGACTCTTTAGATCTCAGTATAGACGGTCCAACAACTGCTTGTTATAATGAAGAAATTCAATTAGATGCAATAGTTAGTGGTGGTGATGCAGCTGCCTATAGCTACAATTGGAATTCTGGTAGTGGCTCTGCTTCTTCCTTTTTAATCAAATCAACTACAAATCATACTGTTACTTTGGTGGTAAGTGATGCTTGTACACCCAAGAATGCAAGTACCAGCATAGATATAAGCATTTTGCCAGCTTTAAGTTTGGATATGCCCAAGGACACAGCTATATGCAGTGGAGAGAGTATTACGCTGAGCCCCCAAGCTAGTGGCGGTAAATCAGCAGATTATATAATGAATTGGGATAATGGTCTTGGTTCAGGCTTTTCACAAAGTGTGAGTCCATTCAGTACCACTATTTATACTGTAACACTTTCCGACAATTGCAGTGAAGATGCTGTTGGGACGGTTAGTGTTGGAGTCAACCCCCTTCCGATAATTGATTTCAGTTTAGATCCTAATCCAAATTGCACAGATCTGAATGTTTATTTCACCAACGAAAGTGTTTATGGTCTTGGTTCTGAATTTGAATGGAGCTTCGGTGATGGGAGTACCGACATAGCTGAAGACCCATTTCACTCTTACTCCACTTCTGGGCTATATACTGTGAAATTAAAAGTGATAAACGAGTTCTCCTGTGTAGATTCATTGAGCAAGCTAGATGAATTAGAGATTGTTGATCATCCAATAGCAGACTTCAGCAATACTCCTTTAGTGGCTAACTTCTTTAATCCAGATTTTACATTTAATAACGCTTCCCTCTATGCTAATTCCTATGTGTGGAGTTTTGGCGATGGAGGCAGTAGCACGGATGAAAACCCCTATTATTCTTACCTGGATACAGGTGTCTATAATGTAACATTAATAGCAAGGAATGATATTGGTTGCGAAGACATCGCTAGTAAAAATGTAAAAGTTGAAGATGTGTTTGTGCTTCATATCCCAAATGCCTTTTCTCCAAATGACGACAGAATAAATGATAGGTATAATGTCTATGTTAGGGGTTTAGCAAGCTATGAGATATTGGTATTTAATCGCTGGGGAGAGATACTGTGGAAGTCTTCAGAGAATGAAAAAAGCTGGGACGGTAAATACAAAAACGAAGTAGTTGAATCTGGCAGATATTTCTATGTTCTAAGTGGCGTTGATTTTCAAGGTCAAGCTATTGAAAGAAGCGGCATCTTAACAGTTGTAAGGTAATAAGCATTTTTTAATCCTATTTTTAGCTACAATCTCAATTGTTGCAAAGGCTAGAGGATGAATCTGGTTTTTATATCTAGCTAAATATGAGGCTTTTATAAATGTGTAATTTTAGCTAAATTCAGCTCAAATAAAATCTAAAATATTATTGAATTTATATCGCATTTTTAGTAGTAATTTTGATCCCTAATTCTAAAGTAAATCAGTGCTTAAAAGGGATTACTCTTGAATCAGAAAATATTAGTCTTAAATATTTTATTGGATGATTTAAGATTCAAAAAATGATAAAAATTAACAGATGATTGATCAAATGACGAAATCGCAAGATCTTCTAGAAAGAAGAAAGAAGGCAGTTGCAAATGGAGTAGGAGTTTTTAATACCGCTACGGTATCCAAAGCTAAAGGAGCTATTATTACAGACCTTGATGGGAAAGAGTTGATAGATTTTGCTGGGGGTATTGGAGTTGTAAATGCTGGGCATTGTCCAGAGCCAGTAGTTGAAGCAATAAGAGAACAAGCAGGAAAGTACTTGCACACCAGCTTCAATGTGGTGAGTTATGAGCCATACGTACAATTGTGTGAGGAGCTTGCGGAGATTTTACCTCACGGAGAACAAACTAAAGCAATGTTAGTGAGTACCGGTGCTGAAGCAGTTGAGAATGCGATTAAGATTGCCAGACAAGCAACAAAGCGTCAAGCTGTATTATGCTTCACAGGAGCGTATCACGGGAGAACAATGATGGCTATGACTTTAACTTCTAAAGTAAGTTATAAATACAATTGTGGGCCTTTCGCGCCGGAAGTATACAGACTGCCATTCCCTAACTTCTACAGGTATAGAGGGGAAAACAGTATGGATGAATTTGTGGCATTGGAGCTCAAAAGACTCCATGAAAGCGCTTTAAATCTTGTTGATCATGAAAATATTGCTGCCGTAATTGTTGAGCCTATTCAAGGAGAGGGAGGATTTAATCCAATTCCTCAAAAATATTTAGAAGGATTGAGAGCATTCTGCGATCAGCACGGCATTATGTTAATTTTTGATGAAGTACAAAGTGGATTTTGCAGAACTGGTCATTGGGCGAGTTGGCAACATTATAATGTAACCCCGGATATTAGTACATATGCTAAATCTTTGGGTTCTGGAATGCCAATAGCAGCTGTAGTGGGCAAAGCAGATATTATGGATTCTGCTGCTGCAGGATCCATAGGTGGAACCTATATTGGAAGTCCATTGTGTTGTGTAGCTGCATCAGCTACCATTAAATACATGAAAGAAATTGACCTAAACTCAAGGGCATTTGAAGTGGGAAATACTATCATGTCTAGAATGAATAAACTAAAATCTGAACTAGCAGAGATTGGAGATGTAAGGGGCGTTGGGGCAATGATTGGAATTGAGTTTGTTCACAATAATGATCCGCGACAACCCAATACTGAAATATGCGGTAACATAGTAAAAGGATGTTCTGAAAATGGATTAATACTCATAAGTGCAGGAACCTTTAAGAATGTCATTCGCATTTTGTCTCCTCTAGTAATAACTGATGAAGAGCTCAACAGAGGTTTAGACATATTAGAAAATGAAATTCGTAAAGCGATATAAAGAATGAGACAATTTGCAATAGCAGGAATCCAAATGAAAGTTTCAGCGGTAGTCCCGAACATCGAGATGATGAAGCTGAAATTAGAAATAACAATGAACCTCTATCCTTGGATAGAAATGGTTATGTTTAGTGAATTATGTGCTTATG
>CBDUMX010000234.1:0-3442 GCA_965368435.1 uncultured bacterium | reverse complement strand
AATTACTTGAATGTTATATCAATTAAGAAATTTAAGCGAGAAAGAGCAAAATGTAGTTATTAATGCCCCTGTATGGGTAACACTATTAATTGCTTGCGCTGACAATGATCTAAACCGAGACGAAATTAAAAAAGCCGCTAATGTGATACATGTTAGGTCTTTAACGGAGGATAGCGAGATTAGAAATTTATACAAAGAGATTTCAGAAGAATTTGAACATTTAGTTCAAATTGAGATTAATAATTTGCCATTATTAGGTGAAGATAGAATTACTCAGCTTTCTGATAATCTTTCTCAACTAAACGACATCTATCCGAAACTTGAAAGCACTTACGCTACTCAATTTCACAAAAGCCTATTAAAACTTGCATCCTTAGTTGCACAAGCCGACGGAGGCTTATTTGGAATTGGATCTATAAGTTATAAAGAAGCTCAATATATTAAGCTTCCTATGATTACTGCACCTTGAGAAAGATATTAATAGCTAACAGGGGAGAAATTGCTGTGCGAGTTATTAAAACTTGCAAGAAAATGGGCATTGCTACTGTTGCTATTTATTCTGAAGCCGATAGAAACTCTTTACACGTACAACTTGCCGATGAGGCATATTGTGTTGGACCTGCACCTTCTTCTGAATCATATTTACAAGCCGACAAAATCATTGATCTCTGCATTGAACACAAAGTAGATGGTATTCACCCCGGCTACGGCTTTCTATCTGAAAATGCTGATTTTGTTATGAAAGTAAGCGAGAAAGGTATACGATTCATTGGGCCAAGTCCTGATTCTATAGAACTCATGGGCAGTAAAATTGCGTCAAAACAAGCGGTTGCTAAATATGGAGTTCCTCTTGTTCCAGGTATTAATGACGCTGTAAAAGACATAAATGAAGCTAAAAAAGTAGCATCAGAAATAGGATATCCCGTTTTGGTTAAAGCTAGTGCTGGTGGTGGCGGTAAAGGTATGCGACTGGTCAACTCTGAAGATAAGCTAGAAGCAAGCATGAAATCCGCTATCAGTGAAGCAGTTGCCAGCTTTGGTGACGGGGCCGTCTTCATTGAAAAATTTGTCACTAAACCTCGACATATTGAAATTCAATTGATGGCCGATGACCACGGCAATGTGGTTTATCTCCTTGAAAGAGAATGTTCTATTCAACGTCGACATCAAAAACTTGTGGAAGAAGCCCCTTCTTCTGTGCTCACAGAACAACTGAGAAAGGAAATGGGCGAAGCCGCAGTTAATGTGGCAAAAGCATGCAATTATTCTGGCGCTGGCACCGTAGAGTTTCTCCTTGATGCAGATCTAAATTTCTATTTCCTTGAAATGAACACCAGACTGCAAGTTGAGCATCCCGTAACTGAATTGGTTACCGGACTTGATTTAGTTGAACTTCAAATCAGAGTTGCAAGAGGTGAGAAATTGAATATTGAACAAGACTCTATAAAGGCAAATGGTCATGCCATTGAATTGAGACTCTGTGCTGAAGATCCTCTGAACGATTTTTTACCTGATATTGGAACTATAAATACTTACGAATGTGCTAGCGACGATTTTATACGCCTCGACGATTTCGTGTATGAAGGGTATGAAATTCCAATTTTCTATGACAATATGTTTGGCAAACTAATAGTTTGGGGCGAAAGCAGAACAGAAGCCATTGAGCGCATGATATACGCCATAGATCAATTTAAAATTGAAGGTATTAAAAACACTTTAGATTTTGGACGATTTGTAATGACTCATCCTAAATTCATTGAAGGTGATTTTGATACCAACTTTATATCAAATTACTACAGTCCAGAAGCATTAAAAAATGCCGATGCGGATTTAAAGCAAGCAGCGGCGGTGTTTACATATTTATATCAGACCAATAAAAAAGCTCCTGTAGTTCCAAATAGCACAGAGAGCAATTGGAAAAAAAGAAATCAGTTGAATTAAGGTTCTCCTAATTCAGTATTTTCAAAAATCGCAGTTTGATATCTATTATAACATCCTTGTATATAAGGCAATAGCACTTTCTGCTGTTCGAGCATAGATTTAGTGCTTATTCTTAAATACTCACCCTTTTTCATATTGGCAATGATACTATCCGTGCTGCATTCACAATACTCTTTGGTTAAAGAAGGAAACCTCACCCCATAATGAGCAGTGCCATCTATGCAATTATTCGTGAGAACTATTCTGTCCTTCTCTTCCCATTGATACTTATTCACATTCCAGTTGTAAAACAATCGGGCAACTATTAGTAAGATAATTAGTGCAATGATTGTTATCAATAATATTCGTGAAAGTTTACTTCCCATTATTTCTTTAGATTCTTATTACAGTTAAACTGACTGCTTGAGTAATTGTCCTTGCAGTATACTAATATTTCAGTGAAGAGTTGTAAATCCTCCTCTGTCATTTTCTTAAATCGAATGCAACTCTTTCCCATATTGTATTTCTTCAAACGATCTTTAAATTGAGCTAATAAATCATACGGCATTATGTATAAGGACATATGACTTTTTTGACTGGCAAACGCACAGATACATTGTCCATCAACATAATAAGTCGGCATTTTGTAATCTAAAGTCTCCTCATAATCACCTAAAACTGCTCGTACCATATCCCTTAATTGAATTAGCATTTCAAGTCTTTTGCTATTCTCTTCCTGTATAAAGTATGCATCAATGGACACCTCGCAAATGTAAACAGAATTTAGATTGCATCTTGAGCTCTTATAAATTCCGCTAGCTGATCTATTGCCTTTGCTCTATGGCTAATTGCATTCTTATCTATTAAGCTCATTTCAGCGAAACTTCTCATCTCATTTTTCGCTTTAAAAATTGGGTCATAGCCAAATCCTTCTTCCCCCCTGCTTTCCTTTAATATTTCACCTTCACAGATACCTTCAAAAATATGAAGCTTGTCTTTGAACATTAATGCTATCACCGTTCTAAATCTAGCCCTTCGATTATCCATATCTTTCATTTTATTTAAAACTAGTTCTATATTATCTCGTGAATTTTTATCTGCACCTGCATAGCGCGCTGATAATACCCCAGGTTCACCATTCAGTGCCTCTATTTCCAATCCTGTGTCGTCTGCAAAGCAAATGCTGCCAGTGCGCTCATAAACTTGCTGCACTTTCTGAATAGCATTGTCCTCAAGGGTCTTTCCCGTTTCTTCAAGCTCAGTTGGAAATACTTTGGGGTCTAATGGCTTAAGTATAACCGAAGGCATCTTACTGCGTATTTCAGCAATTTTATTCTTATTCTGTGAAGCAATAATGATTTCCATATGGGCAAATGTAATTGAGTTTGTAAATTTGATGCTTGTTGAATTACACTCCCCTAGCAGAACGCGTAAGGCCTAAAACACTATCCGACTATATCGGACAGAGTCATATTGTTGGACCAAACAAGCCATTGCGCAGAGCCATTGAAAATGGAGCGAT
>CBDUMX010000233.1:0-3444 GCA_965368435.1 uncultured bacterium | reverse complement strand
AATCGTAAACTATGAATCAACAATTAATATTTTTAGTACTGTTTATAGCAGTATTTTATCTTTTCATTTTTCTTCCACAGATAAGAAAGGCAAAGAAGCAAAAGACCTTTAAAGAAAACCTCGCTAAAGGTGACAAGGTAGTAACCACTGGTGGAATTCACGGCAAAATCGTAGAATTAAAAGACTTAACACTTACTATCGATGTAGGTAATAATGTTGTACTTAAGATTGATAGATCTGCAATAAGTATGGAAGCTTCTGCCCTATTAAACAAGGCAGATAACGCATAATTTCGAATCTGTGCAGCATCTACGAATAGGAATCACTGGAGGTATAGGAGTTGGCAAATCCACGGTTTGCGAGATTTTCAAACGAATAGATGTTCCTGTTTATGATGCTGATACCCGTGCTAAATATCTTATGCAGCACGATACAGAACTCGTTAAAAGCATCAAAGATGCCTTTGGTTGGGATGCTTATACCCGGTCCAACGAGCTTAATCGGGAGTATTTAGCGAAAATCGTTTTTAACAATCAAGAAAAACTAGATATTCTCAATTCCATTGTTCATCCAAGAGTTGGTCTAGACTATGAGCAATGGACAACAGAAAACAGGGACAAACCGTATTCTATTAAAGAAGCGGCTCTTTTGTTTGAAGCTAAAAGTTATAAATTTCTGCACAAGATAATTGTAGTTACTTGTCCTATAGACATTCGCATCGACAGAATTGTCAAGAGAGATCATGTGAAACGGGAAGATGTTCTCAAAAGAATATCCAAGCAAATGACGGATAAAGAGCGATTGGAAAAAGCAGACTATGTTATTCTTAATGATGGCAAAAAATCATTGATTGAACAGACTCTAACTATCCACAATCAAATTCTAGAACTAAGAAATAAAGAAGCAGTACCTTTGAAATCATGAGCAAGCTAGTCCTCCTTGAACACAATGAGATTAATCTTAAGTTAGATCGAATTGCTTGGCAAATAGCAGAAGAATATTTCAGTGAAAAAAAGATAGCTATTATAGGGTTAAAAAGCCGGGGTTACAGAGTGGCATCGCTTATCTACAACAAACTAGTTGGAATAAGTGAAGCGCAAATAGAATTATTCGAATTAGATATTGATAAATCTAATGCACTCTTGTCGGATGTTAAGTGGGACAAATCCCCAAAACTGAAATCGAAAGCGGTTGTGCTTGTCGATGATGTACTCAATTCAGGAATCACCTTAGCAGGAGCGATGAAACACATACTAAACGAAGAACCTAAAAGGCTGAAAGTTGCTGTGCTTGCTAATAGAGACCATAAAGCTTTTCCTATAGCAGCAGATTTTGTTGGAGTTTCTTTAGCCACTACCCTGAAAGAGCATATTGCTTTTGTTGAAGCCAAAGGCAAAATGACGGTTTACCTAGATTAATCTTAATCGACATTTAGCAATTCTGTTTTGACTTCAAATAATTTTAGCCGAACTTAGCGCAATGAGATTCTCGCCTTTTTTGGTTTGTGCATTCTTACTCATTATAAATACTGGGTTAAAGGCCCAAACTAAAGTACAGTTCTATACCAATTACGGGGATTTTACGGTTCGGTTATACGACAGTATTGTGCCAATTACTGCTGGAAATTTTTTGGATCTCACCGAGCAAAAGTATTACGATAACACCATCTTTCACAGGGTGATAGATGATTTTATGATTCAAGGTGGAGACCCTACTGGAACTGGTTCTGGTGGACCAGGATATACAATAGAGGATGAATTCGATTCTAGCTTGAGCAATATTCAAAAAACAATTTCAATGGCCAATACTGGTCCCAATACAGGTGGCAGTCAATTCTTTATAAATCTTGTAAATAACACCTATTTGGATTTTGACAAGCCTCCTTACTCATCCAAACATCCAGTTTTTGGCATCGTTGTAGATAGTTTTGAAGTGGTTCAGCGAATTGGCAAGGTGAGTACCAGTATTTCCGATAGACCGCATAAAGAGGTTGTAATAGATAGCATCAGAGTTCATCCAGAGCTTTGCGCTTGTCCCGCCTATTTTGATTTAGCTAGGGCAATTATTTATCCCAATCCAACACATTCTCAAAGCACTTTGGCTACAGAGATTCCAGCAGATGAACTTATCAGCATCAGATGCATAAACGAATTCGGCAATACTTTGTGGAAGCAGGAATTAGCACTAAAAGAAGGACAGCAATATATAGATCTTAGTTCACTCAATACAGGATCAGCTCCAGGATTATATTTCATTGAAATTCAAGGAGATACGTATGGAGTTGAGCGAATAAAATTTGTTGTCAATTAGCTTTGGAATAAAAATTGAAACACTTTTGGCATGACTAAAAATATCAAACTACTCCTTTTCGCATCTTTAATCACTACTGTGATAACATCTTGTAGGTCAAAGAATATCATGACAATGAATATTACTGAACCTGCTCCTATACAAATAGGGTCTCATATTACTAAAGTTGGAATATTAAACAGAAGTATACCTTCATCAGGTAATTCTGTGACCAGTGATATAGAAAAAATTCTCAGTGCCGAAGGTCTGCAACTGGATTCTTTGGGTGCTGCATACTGCTTAGATGGTCTATTCGACGAATTAGAATCGAGCAATGTTTTTACGGAAGTAAAGCTAGTAGAGGGCGACTCAAGCACTAATTACGGCTTAAGCATATTCCCAGCCAGTTTAACATGGGAACAGGTAGAGAATATTTGTAAAACGAATAATATTGATGCCTTATATGTCCTTTCATTCTACGATACAGATACTAAAGTAGATTATTCAACCGTGCCGGTAGAAGTTAATAGTCCAGTAGGAAAGGTTAAAACGCTAGAACATCAAGCAAGAATATATACCTTGATTAAATTGGGTTTTAGAATTTATGACCCAAGTAATAAGCAACTCATAGAAGAATTTTATATAGAAGAGCAAGTATTAAGCAGTGGAAGAGGAATAAATCCTTTTAAAGCGGTAGAAGCCATAATTGGAAGAAAGCAGGCTGTATTGCAAGCAAGTAAAGCAATCGGACAGCAATACGGTTTAAGAGTCTTGCCATACACTGCTAGAATAGCTCGTAAGTACTATGTAAGAGGAAATCAAAACTTTAAAACCGCTAAAAGAAGAGCTCAAACTGGGAATTGGGATGGTGCAGCAGAATTGTGGTATAGCGAGGTAGATAATTCTAAACGAAAACTTGCTGGTAGAGCCTGTTATAATATGGCAATCAGCAGCGAGATCAATGGAGATTTAGAGACAGCTATACAATGGGCAACTAAGGCATATGAAGAGTACAATAATAAGCTGGCATTGGATTATGTAAATGTGCTGAAATACAGGCAAGAGAGGAATAAACTCCTGTATCCGGAGATTACTCCATAGTGATAATACTTATTCATTATTTTTTTTTAGATCCAATTGCACTTGCAACCCTCT
>CBDUMX010000232.1:0-3466 GCA_965368435.1 uncultured bacterium | reverse complement strand
AATACAGACTATTGATCTGGAAGCATTAATTCCAGAAAAGCCTGAAGCATTAATTGATATTAAAGATCAATTGTTTCAAGGTCTGATATTAAAAGAAAAAGACTTTAGAACTTTTGTTAAAGAGCACAATTGGGAGCAATATAAAGGCCACAGGGTTGCAGTTTATTGTTCCACGGATGCCATAGTGCCAACTTGGGCCTATATGTTGGTGGCTAAAGAGTTGAGCAATACAGATGCAGACTTATACTTTTGTCCTCCAGAAAATTTAGCGGCCATGCTTGCAGAACGCACTCTTAATGGTTTTGATGCCAAACAGTATACAGATCAAAGAGTTGTAATAAAAGGTTGTGGCGATAGAGATATAAGCAATCACGCTTATGTCTACCTCAGCAGTAAACTCATTCCAGAAGTTAAAAGTTTAATGTTTGGAGAGCCTTGCTCTACCGTTCCTATCTATAAAAAGAAATAATTAATTTTCTACTGCCTCTAAGGCATCAAAATCCATATTTCTTTCACCGTCGATGTACTGGGTTACAAAAGCGTCAGTTATTCCTAAAGCTTTTATATCGGCAGCAAATTGCACAGCATCAAGAACATCTTCAAAATATCCAATAACATAACGCTTTGCGCCATCTACCTCTTCAGCTTTTACGATTTTTAGTTTATTATTAAAAGATACTAAATCCAATTGCTGATAGTATCCCATTTGCACTTGATAAACAGTACCAGTTGGTAAATCTGTGCTAGGCATACTAGCTAGTAGATTATTGTATTTCAAGTTGAGATCCTGAATTTTCGCTAAAAGTTCTTCATTTTGCTTTTGTAAACGCGCTAAATCTTCTTTTAAACGTTCAACTTCAGCCTCAAGCTCTGCCACCTCTCTATCGTGTTTATTCATTAAAGCAACCCACTTCTCAGGGTTTTTCTTATAAAGTTTAATCTCTTTTTTAAGCGCTTTTCTTTCTTGCTTAGTAAGTGTCTGTGCTTCAACAGATGTATAGCTTAAACTGAAAGCTAGTAAACAGATAATTCCAAGTATTTTATGCATCGATTCTAAATTTAAAACAAAACTAATATTAGAACGCACGCCTTTAAGAAAGTGAAATGTTAATAACTACATTTGCAACCTCTTTTTTATACAATGGAATACAGAATTGAACGAGATAGTCTAGGTGAAGTAAAAGTTCCAGCTGGACAATATTGGGGCGCACAAACACAGCGCTCATTAGAAAATTTCAAAATCGGCAATCAGAGAATGCCAATTGAAATAATTAGAGCCTTTGGTGTACTAAAAAAATGTGCAGCACAAACTAATCACGAACTTGGAGTTCTGTCGAAGGAAAAGATGGACTTAATAGTTCAAGCTTGTGATGAAATAATAGCAGGTAGATTAGACAGCGAATTTCCGCTTGTAATTTGGCAAACAGGAAGTGGAACTCAAAGCAATATGAATGTCAATGAGGTTATTGCCAACCGCGGACATGTTATTGGTGGCGGGAAATTGAGCGATGAGAAAAAAGCTCTTCATCCTAATGACGACGTAAATAAGTCGCAGAGCAGCAACGACACCTTCCCCACTGCCATGACTATTGCTGTTTATAAGCAAATGGTAGATTTTGCCATCCCAGGTTTACAGGTATTAAAAGACACTTTCAAAAAGAAAGCTAGAGATTTTAAAGATATAGTTAAAATTGGCAGAACCCATTTTATGGATGCTACGCCATTGACTCTCGGACAAGAGTTTTCTGCATACAGAAGACAATTGGAACTAAGTATTTGGGCAATAGAAAAAGCAATGTATACCGCAACCGAGCTCGCTCTAGGTGGTACAGCTGTAGGGACTGGACTCAATACTCCTAAAGGATATTCAGAATTAGTTGCTGCTAAAATTGCTGATGAGATGGAAATGCCTTTTAGAACCGCCGAGAACAAATTCGAAGCATTGGCAGCTCATGATGCCATGGTTGAACTGCACGGAGCACTAAAACGAGCTGCTGTTAGTTTAATGAAAATAGGTAATGATATCAGAATGTTGAGCTCTGGGCCGAGAAGTGGAATTGGTGAAATCATTATTCCTTCTAATGAGCCTGGTTCATCTATAATGCCTGGTAAGGTTAACCCAACACAAGCGGAAGCCTTAACCATGGTCTGCGCACAAGTTATGGGTAATGATGTTGCGGTTTCTATAGGTGGCAGCAATGGGCACTTTGAACTGAATGTTTACAAACCCATGATAGCTGCGAACCTGTTGCAGTCGGCAAGAATATTGGGACAAGCATGCCTTTCCTTTAACGATAATTGTGTGTCGGGCATAGAAGCCAATTTGAAAGAAATAAAGAATAAAGTTGATAATTCTCTAATGCTTGTAACGGCATTAAATACCCATATTGGCTATGATAATGCGGCTAAAATTGCCAAAAAAGCATATGCAGATGATTGCAGTTTGAAAGAAGCTGCTTTAGCATTGGGTCTACTCACCGAAGAACAATTTGATGAATGGGTAAAACCTGAGAATATGGTTGGTGATAAGGAGTTGGGGTTTTAGGATAGAGAAGAGAGAATGGAGAAGGGAGAATAGAGAATAGAGAATGGAGGATTGAGAATTGAGAATTGAGAATTGAGAATTTATTGAGTTATTCTAAGCATTCAAAGATTCGAAATATTCGAATAATTGCTTCATTGCTACATTGCTACATTGCTTCATTGCTTCATTGCTAAGCATAAAATAAAAAGCTCACTGGTCCTGGACTGGTGAGCTTTTTTAATAGCCTTAAATTACCGAGGGTTACTGACCCATCCTATACCTAACGCCAATTGTAAACAATCTATTGTACCAACCCGCTCTTCCGAACCATGTTGGGCTGTTTACAATGATGGGATAGTCTCTTACACTAAGTATTGAATAAGAATGCCTTAGGTCTAAAGCAAAGTGATCATCAATAGCATAAGATCCGCCCAGATGCAAGGCAACTTCAGTTTTATTTAATGCTTCTTCTTTTTTAATAAATCCATTGTCGTCTCTCTCATTAAAGACATTTATTCCGAAGGAGGGGCCAGCATAGAATTGCACTTTCTTGTTTAATTCATATCTCGCCAAAAGCGGAATTTCTATATAGTGATAGTTAATAACTAAGCTCGGTTCTATAATATCTGGATCTAAAACTTTTTTACTGCCTTTCTGACTATAGAGTATTTCAAAGGAAGCATCCCATGGTCCCTCTATAGTTCTGTTGATAGCAAAACCAATGTTTAGACCTAGTTTATTATATCCGGCAAATTGATCTCCATCTATTTGAGAGAAGTTAGCTCCCAAAAATATATCTGCTTTATAGCTTTGAGCCTGAGCTGAAATAGCTATCAAAAAAAAGAGGAAAAATAATTGTGTTTTTATCTTTAGCATACTATCAAAAATAAATAACTTGCAGGTATATACTTCACACTAAATGAACAGAAAGAATAAAGACAT
>CBDUMX010000231.1:0-3512 GCA_965368435.1 uncultured bacterium | reverse complement strand
AAGGCCGGAACATCCATATACTTATCTGAGAGATATACCACTTTCTTGATACCTGATTGTATGATAGACTTTGCGCATTCATTGCAAGGGAAAAGGGCTACATATATGGTGCAATTCTTTAAGCTTTCTTTGGATGAATTTAATATTGCGTTGAGCTCTGCATGGCAGACATATGCGTATTTAGTTTCCAAGAAATCGCCATCTCTCGACCATGGAAAATCTTCATCGTCGATTCCTCTCGGTGCTCCATTATAACCCGTTGCTACTATGCGTTTATCTTCATCTATAATACATGCTCCCACTTGAGTTGAAGGATCTTTTGAGCGCTTTCCAGAAAGTATGGAAACACCCATAAAATACTCATCCCAAGATATATAATCTTCTCTTGCACTTACATTCTTAGCTTTAGCCTCAATATCCTTTAAGGCTTCATCTATTTGGATAAAAAGCTCGTCTAAGTTGCCATTATTAGTAAAAGTATAATCAGCGCGTTCAATGCAGCGCTTGAGATTGCCTTTATTGGGATCTGTATTTGCCCACTCGCGTTCTTCGTTCGCTACAAAGGTTTCAAAAGAAACTGAATCAGTCGCACTCGCTCGTCCAAGCGCTCTATCATATCTCAACTTAGCATCAGCATCTATAGCGAAGAGGTGAAAACCGCCTTTGCTTTTAAGTGCATTAATTTCACCCTCTGTTCTAATACTTTCAATTATCACATTTCCTCCTGATTCCTTTGCTTCTCTATATAATTCCTCGGCAATAAAACTCGGCGAATTTTGCTCTCTCAACTCATTGGCTACCGCAACCATAGAATCTCGATTCACTGGCATGCCGCGCTCATTGATGATGTTAGTGAGGTAAGCGCGCACTGAAAAGTGCTTAAATCCTTTGGTTTGGAGATATTCAACAATAGTGCCTTTACCGGCAGCGAGGGTTCCTGTAATTCCTATAATCATGACTTATAAAAGCTCTGCTGCGAATATATTTTAATTGCGCTTTTTAGAATGCTATGTTAGGAAAAGGGTGGAAATTGTTGATTTAAATGAATCATTAAATTCTCATTAAAGAAGCTTATCTCAACAATCTAAATATTCTTATCAAATAGTGCAAAGCTGTTCTATCTTCGCCCTTATTTACTAATGTCAAAGCCAAGGACCATGAACATTCTAAACACCGAAATTGAAAAAGGAAAGACCTACCAACTTTCTATGGAAATTGCCAAATTGCATACAAGGAATAGCATCAAAATTCCGGTAATCATCAGTAGAGCAAAACAGGACGGACCGGTGGTTTTACTCAATGGTGGCGTGCATGGCGATGAACTGAATGGAGTTGAAATAGTTCGACGATTAATACAGGCTAAAGATCACAAACCCAAGATTGGAACTATTATTTGCATCCCAGTTCTCAATGTTTTTGGATATCTCAATCACTCTAGATACTTCCCAGATGGCAGAGATTTAAACAGGATGTTTCCCGGTTCTAAAAGTGGTTCTTTGGCTAGTCAGGTCGCTTATCACTTCAGAACCGAAATCGCACCGCATATAGACATCATGTTAGATTTCCATACTGGTGGTGCTGAACGTGTAAATGCAGCGCAAATACGATGTGCTAAAGACGATACTAAAGCATTAGAACTCGCTGATATTTTTGCCGCACCATATATAGTTCATTCCAAAACCATTACTAAATCTATGAGGCATATGGTGAGCAAGTTGGGTAAGACTATTTTGCTGTTTGAAGGGGGTAAATCTTCAAGTTTTGAGGAAGAAGTAATTCAATGTGGATTTGATGGAACGTTAAGGGTACTTCACTCTTTGGGTATGACCGACAAAAACCCAAAATCAAAACAAAAACCGGTTGTTATTGCTAAATCATCGTGGATAAGAGCACCATACTCCGGGATGTTCCATTTAAGAATTAAAAACGCTGAGTATGTAACTAAAAAACAAGTTTTAGGTTCCATTTCTGGTCCCTATGGCGACTTTAGCAAAACGGTAAAGTCGACGATAGATGGTCATATATTTTGTGTCAATTCAGCACCGATAGTAAATAAGGGTGATGCCTTATTTCATATTAGTCGAGAAGCGTAGAATAGCGGTGGGAGAATTGAGAATTTCCACCTACACTTAAGTTACGGCGGACAAGGAGGATTGATGATTTTACTGAACTACAGAAGATGATACGTTTACATCTCCCAATTACATAATATTTAGTTTTTTATTAAAAACCTTCAATAGGCTCTAGACCATTTAGCTTTAAGGCGTCGTTAAACTTCATTAAATATATAAGTTCGCGTCTATTATTGATTTGTTGTGGACTTGCCAATTCTCCTGCAAGAGGTCCAAAAAGCAGGTAAGTCTCACCATATAGCAGCTCTCGTGGGCAAGCAAAAGAGAAGGGTCGATCTACAAGAAAAGCATAATTTGAATTACTAAAATGTCCAATTAGTACCGCTTCTAGTAGTGTGGAATCAAAGTACAAGATTGAGTTAATTCCATTTGGTAAAACAAATCCAGTCTGACAGTCTTTAAACATATGAAATAATAGAGCATCCATATGATCAGAATTATTAAATATCGAGTTTGCTGGAAAACCATTGCTTTCAATAAAATGATAAAAGGCTAGAATATTCATACTGTCCATTTTAGCCCCGAGATATGCAATATTTATAGTAGAATCATCCAGGTTTTCAACGTTTCTTAAAAATTGATCGTGGATGACTAGTTGCTCAAAAAACAAGTATTGATCAATGTCAATTTCCTTCAAGTATTTTGCCCTATAGGCACTTTGCTTATTTAACAGTTTTTGCACTTTAGTTGACGTACAAAATTGGGTGACAATTGAATCTTTAGATTCGGTAAATAAAGCAACCGTTTTTTCTGCACTCAGTCCCCCTTTAACGAAATAAGCCATCACTTTATACGCGGCTTTTGTATCACCATAATCCAAACACAGTTTGACAGCTTTGTGTGGGTCAAACTTTACATTCTCGACTATCTGAGGGTACTTTTTAATAGCTTTCTCATAAAACCTAATTAATGTGGCCGTATCACCTTTTACAAGCATCATTCTTATTGCAGAATTTTGCCAGTGATAGTAACTCTTGACCTCTTCTTTAGTTTGTGCAATTGCAGTACTTTGCAATATGACGAGAAGTATAAATAAGATTGAATATTTAAAGTTACACATGCGCAGAATTTGGTTTCAAATCACTAATATATTCTTTTTTAACTTCATGATTCTTCAATATGTAAATGATTTAATATCGTTATTCCAAATAGATTCAATTGTTAGCTAAGAATTGAAAATAATCAGCAAGAATAGCAACAAGAGCAAGAAATGGAACAACAGCGAGAGAACTAAGCACAGAGAGGAGAATTAAAATTATTCTAGTTACACGTCCTTCAGGTCAGATGCTCTTTTCTCTCTTCTCTCTTCTCTCTTCTCTCTTCTCTCTTCTCTCTTCTCTCTAAATTCCTATTTTTGAAGCATGCGCAAAACACTACTTT
>CBDUMX010000230.1:0-3536 GCA_965368435.1 uncultured bacterium | reverse complement strand
ACCATAAATCTTCTCTTGAAACATCAACTAGAAAATAAGCAGGAAATAGAAAAAGCAATTCTCATTGGAATTGAACTTAAATCAGCAGCCTTAAAAAGCAGTGAAGAGTATCTAGATGAATTGGAATTTCTAGCCAGTACCGCAGGCGCTGAAACACTAGAACGATTTACCCAACGGCTTGAAATTCCTAACCCCAAAACTTATGTTGGGAAAGGTAAGTTAGAAGAACTCCAGGCTTACATAGCCGAGTACAATGTAGATTTGGCAATCTTTGACGATGAACTCAGCCCTTCTCAAATTAGAAATCTGGAAGAAGCACTCAAATGTAAAATTGTAGATCGAAGCAGTTTAATACTCGACATCTTTGCAAAAAACGCTAGAACAGCTCAAGCAAGAACTCAAGTAGAGCTAGCACAAAGCCAGTACTTATTGCCGCGTTTAACGCGTATGTGGACTCACCTTCAAAAACAAAAGGGAGGTATCGGTATGAAAGGACCAGGTGAAAAAGAAATTGAAACGGATAGAAGGGTCATCAGGGATAAAATTGCCAAATTAAAGAAAGATTTAGAACGCATTGATAGACAAAGCATTACACAAAGAAAAAGTAGAAGCGGGCAAACAAAAGTGGCCTTAGTTGGCTATACAAACGTGGGTAAATCTACGCTGATGAATCTGCTTTCAAAATCTGATGTCTTAGCCCAAAACAAGCTGTTTGCAACATTAGATTCTACAGTGCGTAAAGTGGTTTTCCCTCATCCCAACCCCAGTCAACAACCAGTGATATTTTTGCTTTCTGATACGGTTGGATTTATACGAAAGTTACCTCATCAGCTGATTGAAAGTTTTAAATCTACACTCGACGAAGTAAAAGAAGCCGATATACTCTTGCATGTTGTAGACGTATCTCATCCCCAATTTGAGGAGCAAATGCAAACTGTTAATGAAACACTGCAAGAAATTGGTGCTGCCGACAAACCAGTTATTACCGTTTTTAATAAAATAGATCTCTACAAGCCTGAGCCAACTGATGATGACATTTTTGAAGATGAGACTATTTACGACATTCCAACTTTAAAAAAGACTTGGATGGCAAAGCTGAATGAAGATGTTGTTTTTCTTTCAGCGACAGAAAACACCAATGTTGATGAATTGCGCGCTAAGCTTATAGAAAAATTAGCTTAGGGCAATAGGGATCTGCCAATCACATCTCTAAATGGCCATGGAATAGTGGCGAGAATTATTATCAAGCCAATTAGAAAGAATTTTAATGAGGTTTTGTGTTTCATTCTCACATTTTCAGCCTTTTTGGTTTTGCTGCTTCCTATTTGAATTAAAACAACTGCTAATATCATTCCAAACATATGTTCAATACTCCAGAAACGCATCGCTTTATTTCCCATATCAGCAAAAGCACTGACCAAATTATTTGCCCATCCTCTACTGAAATATAGAATAATACCGAGTAGTGCTTGTAAGTGAATTACACTCACAAAAAGTATTCTTGAGAAATTGTGTTGTTTGGTGTAATCTTGGTTTTTAAGAAGCCCTCTAGCAGACTTAGTTATCGCATATAAGGCCAATAATAAGACTAACCATCTCACTACATTGTGAGTCATTAATAGGTGATCCATAAAAGCAAATGTATATTAATTAAGTTGAGGATTAATAGGCGAATTAGCTAATATGGCAAATTCACCTCCAAGCCCTTGCATAGCGAGCTGCCAAAGCTTTTTGTCCTGTAAATCAACATTAAAAATTAGGGTTTTATCCAAATCAGCAACAACCCAAGCTTCTTCTTTTAGCTCTGCCTCGAGCTGGCCTTCAGCCCAACCTGAATAACCGATGAAGAATTTAAAGTTTTTGGCTTCAAAACTACCGTCTATCAAGCCTGCTACTACCTCTTCAAAACTTCCACTCCAGTACATACCCTGACCAATATCTACCGCTCCTTCAATCTCTTTATATGTGTGGATGTAATGAAAACTTTCAATTTCTACTGGACCTCCATTGAATACTGAATTCCCAACCATTTCTAAGTCGGGCATTAACATATCAACGGTTAATTCAGTCTTCTGATTGAGCACATAACCAACTGTCCCTTCATTCCCATATTCTGTGATCAGCACAACGGTTCTGCTAAAATTAGGATCTTCAATAAAGGGTTCAGAAAGCAATACTTTTCCTTTTTCTGGGGCTAGACTCATAAGAGGTTTATCAAATAATAGATGCTAAATAAGCTTAAAAATATTAAACCAACAAATGCTAGCTTGCTTTCCACATTCGACCAGATTTGATTTCGAAATTCGCTCTTAAGAACAAGGCAATACGATAAGTAGGCCAAGATAGGTGCAGTAACAAAAGACACCACGGTTGCAATGGTTACCATTTGCTTCATATTGGCGACAAAAAAGGCTAAGATGAGTATTGAACCACTTGCTAACACGAGCATCCACAGCCAAGTAGTCTTAAGCCAATTATACTTTGGAATTTTGGTTTCTTCTACAATTGTTTTCATGACTCTTGGAATAGCATCAAAGCAGGTTAAAGTTGTGCTAAACATAGTGGTAAAAGCGGCGATTAATATGATATAATACGACCATGATCCCAGGCTATTCGTATAGATATCAATTAATTGTGAAGCAAATTTTGCTGCTGATGATTCTAAAACATTTCCGGTACCGTACAAAGTGTTTGCTCCTAAAACTACAAAACAAATAGCTAAAAATGCTGTGCCATAAAACCCCACTTTAAAGTCGAAGTTTTCCGCCTCTAACTCATTTCTGCCTTTGGCGGCATACTTTGCAGCTGTCCAAATAGAATGCCATATTGCGATGTCTAAAGGTGCTGGCATCCAGCCTATAAATGCCACTAAAAAGCCAACATCATCATTATTGCTGAATGAAAAGATTTTAGTAATACTGCTAATGCTGTCTTTTTCAACTTGAAAGGAAAACACTACTGCCATCACAGTTGATAGAGCCAAGATAATCATAATCACTTTCATGAAATGATCAAGCACATTAAACTTTCCAATTTGAAGAACACAAAAACAAATAAGCAAGAGTATTGAGCTCCACAGCCAGGGACTAAAGGCCAAACCTGTAATTTTTTGAGCCAAGCCAGCAGTTACCACAGTAACAGCAGCTTGAATGGTAAACATAGTCGACAATGTGAGAAGCAAAACTATCCACAGATTGTGCTTACTCATTCTGGTATATGCTTGTATAAGGTTTTGTCCAGTGAGGTTTACATAGCGCGGACCAACTGCAAAGAATGGGTACTTAAAAATGTGCGCTAGAATAATTGCGATAATTAGAATATAACCGTACTCAGCGCCTGCTCTAGTACTTTGTACAATATGAGACACGCCAATGGCAGCACCGGCATACAATAAACCAGGACCTAATGACTTTAAACGGTTAATCACGATGGAAAATTAAGAATTAATAGTTAAGAATTATTAAATAAGAATTAATAATTGATTGAGAATTGAGAATTGAGAATTGAGAATTGAGAATTGAGAATTGAGAATTGAG
>CBDUMX010000229.1:0-3541 GCA_965368435.1 uncultured bacterium | reverse complement strand
GTTGCGGCTAAAATCATTAAGCATATAAATGCTATAATAAATCCCAACCACCACTGTGAAGTGGGTTTATTCTCGATGGGTCTACAAATGTCAGCTGTGACATCAGAGTAGGTTTTTCCACCGGTAACTAGCGGCTGTCTTATTTCTGCTTGATACATTGTTTATTCAGTTCTTAGTGGTTTGTAGTCTTAGTTTCCTTCTTGTTTCTAATCTTAGTCATATACATTACTGAAGGCTTAGTATCTAATTCTTCAATAGCGTGATATGAACGCTCATTCTTATACAATTTTGAGATTTCACTATTTGCGTCGTTCAAGTCACCAAATACTATTGCATTTGATGGACAAGTTTGAGCACATGCTGTTGTGAATTCATCAGCATTGAGTTTTCTGTTTTCCCTTTTTGCATTCAACTTAGATGATTGGATTCTCTGTACGCATAAGCTACATTTCTCCATAACCCCTCTTGATCTCACTGTTACATCAGGGTTTATTACCATCTTACCTAAATCATTATTGAAGTGGTAGTCAAACTTCTTATTGTCGTTAAATCTAAACCAATTGAATCTACGTACTTTGTAAGGGCAGTTATTCGCGCAATACTTAGTACCTATACATCTGTTATAGGTCATTTGGTTTAAACCTTCGCTGCTGTGAGTGGTAGCCAATACTGGACAAACTGTTTCACATGGCGCGTGATCACAATGCTGACACATCATTGGTTGATGTATCACTTTTACATTGGAATACAAATCGTTAGAAACATCTTCTGCATAGGCATCAATTTCTTTCTCACGAGTGATGTATTCTCCAGTTTCTAGGTCAGTTTCGCCATCTACTCCACCCATATCGATATGCGCAGATTCTGGCACCTCAAAACTGTAATATCTATCAATACGCAGCCAATGCATTTCCCTTCTTCTTCTCACTTCATCCCTACCAACAATTGGCACATTGTTTTCAATACTACAACTCACAATACATGAGCTACACCCAGTACATGAGTTCAAATCAATAGCCATAGCCCAATGGTGACCTGTGCTAAAATCGTTTTCAGCCCATAGTGACACTAAATTGTGTTTGTGGTGATTAGTAACTAGTGGATCTTTAATATACTCGTCTAAACTAGCCTCTCTTATCACATCTCTACCTTCTATGGTGTGATGCGACTGAGTTCTTGCTAATTCATAAACTCCATCAGCTTCTATTTTTAGATCACCAGACTGCACATAAGATTTTGTATCGCCAGCAGCAATAAAAGGATAGGCATTCTTACCCAAATCCTTCATATCGTTCTGAACGTCATCGCTGTATTCACGTCCAAAACCAAGAGCAATTCCGAAACTACCTTTTGCTTGTCCTGGCTGAATAAGCAGTGGGAAATTAGATAGGCTATAAGCATTCATGCTAACACTTACGGTTTGTCCATCTTTCAGTCCCATTTCATCAGCGTCAGGCTTAGAAATAGTTATATAGTTGTCCCAGCAAACTTTACTTACTGGATCTGGCATTTCGTGAGCCCATGGGTTATTAGAGAATGAACCATCTCGAACACCTACTTTTTCGTAAAGTATTAAATCTGCTTTAGCTGGTTTTCGCTCTGAAATAACTGCAGCGCTTGCGCTGGCATCTGTACTATCAGAAACGGCAACGGTCGCCCCAGATTTATCCAAGTA
The DNA here is from genome assembly GCA_965368435.1 of uncultured bacterium. GTDB lineage: Bacteria > Bacteroidota > Bacteroidia > NS11-12g > UBA9320 > JAHEKB01. The sequence continues at coordinate 1,866 of CBDUMX010000229.1, read as the reverse complement.
TCCTTGTTCTATAGCCTTATTGAAGTCTCCTCCTATAGAAGCTTCGAAAGCAGCTTTAGTATATTCATAGCTAAATGTCTTGTCGCCTTCAACTTCTGTTGATAGCCCGGCCCATACGGCTAAAGACTCAGCAGTTTGACGGCCGTTAAATACAGGTGAAATAGTAGGTTGGTTGAATACATATCTGCCTGCATATGGTTGTTTGATATCCCAGCTTTCTAAAGCATGAGTATTAGGAACGGCATAGTCAGATAGAGCACAAGTCTCATCTAATATTAATGAGTTGTTGATTTTAAGTCCAACTTTGGCCATGGCATCATTGAAAGCTTTACCCTCGCTGTATGAAGGATTGCAATCAACAAAAATTGCTGCACCTATAGAACCAGCATTCGCTTCTCTAACAAATGCATTGAAATTGGCTTCATCTGCACTATTACCTAAATAAGGATTTGCCAAGTCAATGGTAGTTCCATTGCTCCCTAACAAACCATTAATAGCATTTACTATACTTTGATCGTTCTCGTCATTTGAACCGGAAACAACTAAAGCTTTACCTTTAGCTGCCCATAAATCATTAGCTGCATGCTTAATAGCATCACCTGCCAATTCCATTTTCTTGCCACTGATTGAAGACACTCCAGCTTTAGCTGCTAGCTCATTATAAAGTGTAATCAGGTGAGAGCCCATATTGCTAGCTCTCATCGGTACACGAACGTCGGCATTAGCTCCAGTAAGAGACATTAGCGATTCAAAATGAATGTGCTTAGACATTTTGCCATTCTTAGGCACTCTATTTTGACCGTAGTCCGAGCTAAATTTAACTGGGCTTATCCATGTTCCAAGAAAATCTGCAGCGAAACTTACAATCACTTCAGCTTTATCAAAGTGATAGGCAGGAATTACTTTTTTACCGTATGACTTTTCATTGGCTCTAAGAATTCCAGAATAACTAACTGCTTCATAAGACACAACCGAAGTTGAAGGATAAGCAGCTTTAAAATCTGCTATTGCCTTATTCAATACCACACTGGTATTAGATCTAGTAACTATGCTGATTTTCTTACCAGCTGTACTTACTGCCTTTAATCCTTTTACTATTTCCTTATCTGCATCTGCCCAGCTCATTTCATTGAGAGCTGATCCTTCTTTTTTGTGAGGAGCTTTAAGTCTATTGGTGTCGTACAAAGACAGTATGCTCGCGTGAGCTAAACCATCAAGACCTCCGCCAAAAAACTTGGCTTCTTTATTTGGTTCAAATTTGATTGGACGACCCTCACGCACTTTTACTAGCACGGGAAATCCCTCATAATTACTCACAGCGCTACTTGCATAGTACAAAGGCATACCTGGAGTAACATTCTCTGGTTGAACCACATAAGGCATTGCGTATTTAACAGGTGTTTTGTTACATGCCGCAAGTGCCACTGCACTAACGCTAAATCCAAAGTATTTTAGAAAATCTCTTCTGTTAGCTCTGTGTGAACTATCATCAGAGAACACTTTATCTAGAGGTAGGCCCTCATAAAATTCGTTGCTTTTTGATTCAACAAATTCGCTGGTTTGCTCTAACTCTTCGAATCCTTTCCAATATTTATTTGAAGACTTCATTCTGATTTTTTCAATTATTGTTTAATAATGACACTTACCACACTCTAAACCGCCGTTTTCAGCAACGGTATAGTAATCTTTACCTTCTATTTTCATTTTATTATGAATCTCTTCATAATATTCATTGTTCTCTGCATCTATTCCTCTTTCCTTATGACAATCTATACACCATCCCATTGTCAATTCTGCGAATTGCTCAACTTTTTCCATTTCTTGAATTGGACCGTGACAAGTTTGACATTCAACTCCACCAACTTT
>CBDUMX010000228.1:0-3601 GCA_965368435.1 uncultured bacterium | reverse complement strand
CACTTGTTTAGGGCTATATTAATTCTAATTTTGCCGATTCAAACTAGTATAGAGGAGAGGAGATTTTAGGTCAGAAAACACAACATTATGAGAACATATAATATAATAGGAGTTATGTCTGGTACATCTATGGATGGCTTAGACATTGCACATGTTAGTTTAACAGAAAAAGAGGAAGGAAAATGGGATTACACCATTAATGCGGGTACAACAGTACCTTATGGAGATAGATGGAGATTGAGATTATCTAAGCTGCGCCATCAAAACTCAATGATCTTTTATAAGACAGATAGGTTTTTTGGTCAGTTTATAGGTGAACATATCAATGATTTTCTTGAGGAAAATGATTTGAAAGCCGACTTAATTGCCTCACATGGACATACTGTATTTCATCAACCTGAAAACAATCTAACAGTTCAGGTAGGAAACGGAAATTCTATTTATGGAGTAACCGGCATTCCAACGGTAACCGACTTTAGAAGCCTCGACGTGGTTCTAGGTGGAGAAGGTGCTCCTCTAGTGGGAATTGCAGATAAATATCTATTCGGTGAGTTTGATATGTGTCTTAACTTAGGTGGTTTTGCCAATATTTCTGCTGATATCAGTGGCATTAGAGTGGCTTATGATATATGTCCTTCAAACATCGTTTTGAATCGCATTGCTCGTGAATTTGACAAAGAATACGATGAAGATGGTGCCATTGCTGCTAAGGGAGCAATTGATTATGATTTGTTGGGAGAGCTCAATGAAATTGAATTTTACGAAATGGAGCCTCCAAAATCTTTGGGGAGAGAATGGATTAGCAAAAACTTCTGGCATATAGTGCGAAACAGTGTTGCTAAAAAAGAAGATAAAATGAAGACGCTTTGCGATCACATCGCACAGCAAATTGGCAATAATGTTTACGATTTATCAAGCGGAGATGCAAGTGCAAAAAGACTGTTCGTAACCGGTGGCGGTGCTTTCAATCACACCTTAATAGATCATTTAAAGAGCCATACAGATGCTGAAGTGGTAGTGCCTGATGCTATGATGGTGAACTACAAAGAATCTCTGGCATTTGCTCTATTGGGTATACTCAGAGTTCAGAATAAAATTAATGTTTTAGCAAACGCAACTGGAGCAAAATCAAATACAGTTTCGGGAGCATTGTACGGCGACTTTTCACAATTGGTATAAATGGAAAAATTATTAAAACAGTTTGAAAACAAACAAGCAGAAATAGTTTTTGAATGGAAAGATTCTGAAACTGAAGCTGAAGGTTGGGTTGTGATCAACTCATTGAGAAATGGTGCTGCCGGTGGAGGAACGCGTATGCGCAAAGGCTTAAACAAGCGCGAAGTAGAATCTCTGGCTAAAACCATGGAGATAAAATTTACCGTTGCTGGTCCCCCAATAGGAGGTGCTAAATCCGGAATTAATTTTGATCCATCAGACCCAAGAAAAGAAGGTGTTCTCAGAAGATGGTATAAGGCTGTTGCCCCTCTACTCAGAAATTACTACGGAACAGGTGGAGATATGAATGTTGATCAGTATTCGGAAGTAATTCCATATACCGCTGACTTAGGCGTTTTACATCCTCAAGAGGGAGTAGTGCAAGGCTATTTTAAAAACTATTCTAAAGTTGATAAACTACAGGCTATCACCAGATTACAAACAGGCGTGCTCTTGCCAATAGTTGATGATCGCTTTACTCCGGATGTTTCTAAGCGCTATAATGTTTCTGATATGATAACTGGATGGGGCGTTGCTGAAGCTATCAGACACTATTACGAAATATGGGGTGGTATGTTGAACGGCAAACACGCTATTATCCAAGGTTGGGGTAATGTCTCGGCGGCTGCAGCTTTCTATTTAGCAAAGAACGGTGTACGCATTATCGGTATCATTGATAGAGCAGGAGGTATCATCAATAAAGATGGTTTGGGCGAAGCTGAAATCACAGAACTCTTTATCAATAGAAACGGCAATCAGCTCAATGCTGAAAATATGCTGAGCTTTGAAGAAACCAATGCTCAAATTTGGGATTTAGGTGCCGAAATATTTGTACCAGGTGCTGGTTCAAGATTGGTAACTAAAGAACAAGTAGATTCTATGATAGAGGGACAGATAGAGGTAATCAGCTGTGGCGCCAATGTGCCTTTTGCCGATGAAGAAATCTTCCTTGGTCCAATTTCAATGTATGCCGATGCCAATATTGCTGTTATTCCAGATTTCATTGCAAACTGTGGAATGGCTCGAACTTTTGGCTACCTTATGAGCGAAAAGGGAATAGTTGAAGACATCGCAATATTGCAAGACAGCACTGAGACTATTCGAGCGCAAATGATGAGATTGCATCAATTCAATCCAAAGCCAACAGGCTTGAGCAGAAAGGCTCTTGAAATGAGCTTGATGGATCTTGTCTAAGGCATTCTTTAATCGGAATTTAAAAAAAGATTAAAGAATTAGAGCATAGTCGCGGGAGCTAATTATTTTCGCCAAATGCCCTTTAAACTCGTTTCGCCATTTACTCCAACTGGAGATCAACCAGAGGCTATTAGACTGCTTACAGAAGGTCTAAACTCTGGATTGCCAGCACAAACCTTACTCGGAGTTACGGGTTCTGGTAAGACTTTTACCATGGCCAATGTTATTCAAGAGGTGCAAAAGCCTACTTTGATTATCAGCCATAATAAAACTCTTGTGGCTCAGCTATATAATGAGTTTAAGAACTTTTTCCCGGATAATTCTGTTCAATATTTTGTTTCTTATTACGACTACTATCAGCCCGAGGCATTTATCCCAACTACTAATACCTACATTGAGAAAGACCTAAACATCAATGAAGAGATTGAGAAAATGCGACTTCAGACTACCTCTGCTCTGCTTTCGGGTAGGCGAGATGTAATAGTGGTTGCTTCTGTTTCATGTATTTATGGTGCAGGGAATCCCGACGATTATGAGGATTCTATCATTAGGCTTGAAGTTGGACAAAAAATAGCTAGAAATACCTTGCTATATGCATTGGTACAAAGTCTGTACTCAAGAACTACCGCAGATTTCAAACGAGGAACCTTTAGGGTTAAAGGAGATACAGTAGATATTTATTTAGCTTACGACGATATAGCTTTGCGCATTAACTTCTTCGGCAATGAGATAGAAGAAATAACTGCTATACATCCAGATAGTGGTACCAGTATTGAGAAAATGCCACATGTCGCCATCTTCCCTGCTAACTTATTCGTTACTCCCAAAGACCGTCTGCAAAGAGCGATTAATGCCATACAAGATGATATGGTGAAACAAGTAGATTACTTCAAGGAAAATCAAAAGTATTTAGAAGCGAAACGACTACAAGAGCGAACTGAATTCGACATGGAAATGATGCGCGAATTGGGCTATTGCAACGGTATAGAGAACTACAGCAGGTATATGGATGGAAGGCAAGCTGGACAAAGACCTTTCTGTTTGATCGATTACTTCCCAGATGATTATTTGATGATAGTAGACGAAAGTCATGTTACCATCCCGCAGGTGAGAGCTATGTACGGTGGCGACAGATCCAGAAAAATAAACCTAGTAGACTTTGGATTTAGGTTGCCAGCGGCACTGGATAATC
>CBDUMX010000227.1:0-3616 GCA_965368435.1 uncultured bacterium | reverse complement strand
TGGTAGACGTACTTTTAGGATTACAATGGGGAGATGAAGGAAAAGGCAAAATAGCTGATTTCCTCACTCCAAAATATGAGGTGGTAGCAAGATTTCAAGGAGGACCAAATGCAGGTCACTCTTTAGAAATTAATGGCAAGCGACATGTGTTAAATACTCTTCCTTCTGGAATATTTCACGAAAACTGCATAAATATAGTTGGAAATGGGGTGGTTATTGACCCAGTGAGATTTATGGAAGAAATAGATCGCACGGTTGAGGCTGGTGGATTTGTTCAACAAAACCTCCGAATTTCACATAAGGCACACTTAATTCTACCTACTCATAAGATTTTAGATGCTGCATCCGAGGCAGCTAAAGGCAATGCGAAAATTGGCAGTACCTTAAGAGGTATTGGACCAACCTATCGAGATAAAATTGGCAGAAACGGTCTGAGAGCCGGCGAAATATTTAGTCCAGAATTCAAAACGAAATACAATGAATCTAAGAAGAGATCTTTGGCCTTAATTGCCCATTACAATTTCGAAGATTTTGACTTGGATGAACTCGAAAGAGAATTCTTCCAGGCAGTTGACAGAATGAGATCATTCAAATTTGTAAATAGCGAATATCTAATCAACGATTACATTTCTCAGGATAAAAAGATTCTAGCTGAAGGTGCGCAAGGCAGCATGTTGGATATAGATTTTGGTTCGTATCCATATGTTACAAGTAGCAATACTACAGCAGGTGGTGTTTGCACAGGATTGGGAATTGCTCCTCGACATGTAAATGATGTTATAGGAATCTTCAAAGCCTATTGCACAAGAGTTGGTGGAGGTCCTTTCCCTACTGAACTTCTTAATGAAACAGGCCAAGAATTGAGAGATAAAGGACATGAATATGGTGCAACAACCGGAAGACCGAGAAGATGCGGATGGATAGACCTTGTGGCACTTAAATATGCTATAATGTTGAGTGGAGTAAATAAACTTTGCATGATGAAAGGCGATGTGCTTAGTGGTTTTGATCATGTAGAAGCAGGCGTTGCATATCAACATAATGGTAAAAAAATCACTGAAGTTGGATTCGACTATGATGGTGAACTAAAAGCGGAATTTGTGAAGAAAGATGGCTGGGCAGAGGATATAACTGGGATACGAGATTATGAGGGATTGCCACAAACAGTGAAAGAGTATATATATTATCTGGAGAACGAATTGAATACAGGAATCAATGTTATTTCTGTCGGCCCCGGTAGAGAACAAACTATAGTAAGAGATTAATATGAAAGCATATGTATTTCCTGGGCAAGGAGCCCAGTTCGTTGGAATGGGTAAAGAGCTCTATGAGTCTAACCCCAAAGCAAAAGAAATATTTGAGAAAGCCAATGAAATATTAGGCTTTAGAATTACAGATGAAATGTTCGATGGTACAGCTGAAGGATTGAAACAAACCAATATAACTCAACCAGCAGTGTTTTTACATTCAGTTGTCTTAGCTAAAACCATGGAAGGATTTAAGCCAGATATGGTAGCTGGACATAGTTTAGGTGAATTTTCTGCACTAGTAGCAAACAACTGTCTGAAATTTGAAGATGCATTAAAATTGGTTGCAATACGTGCAGAAGCTATGCAAAAAGCATGTGAAATCAATCCGAGTACTATGGCTGCAATTATAGGATTAGACGATGCCCTTGTTGAAGAAGTGTGCGCCTCCATTAGTGATGAAGTGGTTGTTGCTGCGAATTATAATTGTCCAGGGCAATTAGTCATTTCAGGAAGTATTGAAGGCGTAAATAAGGCATGTGAAGAGCTCAGCAATAAAGGTGCGCGAAGAGCTTTGGTTTTACCTGTTGGTGGAGCATTTCATTCTCCTCTAATGGAGCCGGCGAGAGAAGAATTAGCGGCGGCCATTGCAGACACAGAATTTTCTAACCCTTCTTGTCCAATCTATCAAAATGTTAGTACTCAGGCAGAAACCGACCCTGAAGTCATTAAAAAGAATCTAATATCTCAGTTAACCTCTTCTGTAAAATGGACCCAAAGTGTGCAGAATATGATAAAAGATGGAGCCAGCTCTTTTACAGAAGTTGGACCTGGGAAAGCACTTCAAGGGATGATAATGAAGATAGACAGAAGCAAAGAAGTTTCGGGAGTGAGCTAAGATTAGATAGCGCAGAAATATCCTATCTTTGAGCAGTGCTGAAAAAGTTTATCGCAGACATTGCATTCATTCAGATTTTAAATCTATTAGTAAAGCCTATATGGATACTAATAATAGATCGCGAGGTACAAAACCAACTTAGCCAAGCCGCATACGGAGAATATTTTGCCCTATATAATTTCAGCCTCTTATTTTTTATAGTTTTAGACCTTGGAATTACAAGTTTCAACTCGACGCAAATTTCAAAAGACCGGAAAAAGTTAAAGCAGCTTTTTGGTAATTTATTCGGATTAAAAATACTATTAGCAGCGCTCTATGTATTTATAGTCTTTAGCCTGGGTTCTGTAATGGGCTATACTTCGTCATCCTTTAAATTGTTGGTCTTATTGGCATTTATACAAATTATAAGTTCATTCAATCAGTATTTTAGAAGCAGCATAAGCGCATTTCAACTGTTTAAATCAGATGGCGTATTTATGGTATTAGACCGCTTGATTATTATAATACTCTGTTCTTTGATGCTGTGGGGAGGCTTTCAAGACTGGCAAATAAGCATAGAGCGGTTTGCCTGGGCTCAGCTAGTAGGTTTGTCCGCTGTAGCTCTCCTTCTAGTGGCTTTTATATATAAAAAACTCGATAGAATCAGTCTATCATTTAGCTTAAAAAAAGTCTTTCCATTGCTCAAAAAAACTTGGCCATTTGGGCTTTTAGTGGCTCTAATGGGATTGTATAATTATACCGATGGAGTTATGATCGAGAAATTAGCTACTGGAGGTGCTGAAGAAACCGGACTGTATGCAATGGGTTATCGATTATTCTTCGCAGTTTTCATGTTTGCACAAATTTTCAGCAATGTTCTTCTCCCTCTTTATGGCAAATACGAAAAAGACAAAGCGAATACCCAATTACTCAGCACTTTTACAGCTAAACTATTGGTACTAACTGCCATTGCGCTTTCATTGATTTCTTTTGTCTATCAGACCGAAATTATAGAATACCTATATCCTCAGAAGTATTCGAATGAAGCAAGCGAAACATTTGCAATTCTAATGTTTAGTTTTATAGGATCTGCATTCATACTTGTATACGGTACACTACTTACAGCAAGAGAGAAACTAAAACAATTGAATATCACTGCATTTATTACCCTGGTTCTTAATTTGAGTTTGAACTATACCTTAATTCCACAATATGGTGCTAAAGGAGCAGCTATAGCAACATTGATCAGTCAATTGATTTTCGGTTTGAGTTGCTTTGTGATTGCCAAATATAAATTGCGTTTTCACTACAGTACAGAAGAAGTTTTGCGCTTTTTAATCGCTGTTGTAATGCTGTTTGTCGGAATCCTTATTTCAAAGCAATATCTTGACAATTACGCCGTTCATTTAGTAATGATTACATTGACAATCCTTATTGCTGCATTAATCTCTAAGATTCTTGATCTTAAGAAGCTTAAATCCAACCCTAGCAA
>CBDUMX010000226.1:0-3651 GCA_965368435.1 uncultured bacterium | reverse complement strand
TCCCATCGTCCCATCGTCCCATCGTCCCATCGTCCCATCGTCCCATCGTCCCATCGTCCCATCACTCTTCTATCTTCTCCCTTCACTCTTCACTATTAACTATTCTCCCTTCTCCCTTCTCCCTTCACTCTTCACTCTACTCTCTTCTCCCTTCACTATTCTCTATTAACTTTTCTCTGGCCTCCAGGCCCCTGCCATCTCCGGTGTCAACTCCAATATAGTCTCTTCAATGATATCACAGGCCTTATTGATTTGTTCTTCATTAATAACCAAAGGAGGAGCAAAACGAATAATATGTGTATGAGTTTGCTTTGCTAATAAACCTTTATCGCGCATCGCTAAACATACGTCGTAAGCAGTTTTACCTTCGCCGAATGGTTTGATAACTATCGCATTTAACAATCCTTTTCCGCGTACTAACTCTACTAGGGGAGAGTCGATTTTCGACATGCGATCTCTGAATATCTTGCCCATTTTGTCTGCGTTTTCAGCAAGATTTTCATCTTTAACAACAGCTAAGGCCGCCTCTGCAACTTTACAGGCTAGAGGATTTCCTCCAAAAGTTGAACCGTGCTCACCTGGGCCAATGCACAACATGATTTCAGAACTTGATAAGACTGCAGATACAGGAAGAACACCTCCAGATAATGCTTTACCAAGTATTAGAATATCTGGCTTTAAGTTTTCGTGATCAACAGCCAATAATTTTCCTGTTCGAGCAATACCCGTCTGTACCTCATCGGCAATAAACAGCACATTATTTTTCTTGCACAAAGCAGCCGCTTCACTTAAATAGCCTTCGTCAGGAACTACAACTCCAGCTTCTCCCTGTATAGGTTCAACTATAAATCCAGCTACATTGGGATTCGACAATGCTTTTTCTAAAGCTGATAAATCGTTATACTCAATTATTTCGAATCCGGGATTATAAGGACCATATCCACCTTTACTATCCGGATCTGTTGAGGCTGATATTATAGCTATAGTTCTTCCGTGGAAGTTCTCGGAAGCAAAAACAATAACAGCTTGATTTTCAGCTACGCCTTTCTTCTCATATGCCCATTTTCTACATAGCTTAAGGGCAGTTTCAACAGCCTCAGCTCCTGTATTCATTGGCAAAACCTTCTCAAATCCGAAGTATTCAGTCATAAACTTTTCATATTCACCCAACGAACTATTATAAAATGCGCGGGAAGTGAGCGTTAGTTTAGATGCTTGATCATTCAGGGCTTTTATTATTCTTGGATGACAATGACCCTGATTTACAGCACTATAGGCAGAAAGGAAGTCGAAATATTGTTTTCCATCGGTATCCCAAACATAAATTCCCTCACCTTTTTCAATGACAACCGGTAGTGGTTTGTAGTTATGAGCGCCATATTTATATTCTAAATCGTAATAATATTCTTGATCTTTGTGCATGGGGCAAAAATAGTCAATGCTATTTCATTAAAACAAGCGTTAATACTATATTGCATAAGACTGAAATTGATAAAATTAAGCAACATACTAATAAGCATATTCTTACTATCCAACTTTGCCCTACAAGCAAAAAACAATTGGCATGTATATGAGGTTGAAGATTTCTACTTTTATTATGAAGGGGAGAAAATAAAAGAAGTAGAACACCTTGAACCTATACTAAAGTCAGAATTGTTTAAACTGCAAAATCAGTTAAACTATCATCTGAATGGAAAGGTGGATATATTTCTCATAAACAATCCCTTTGCTGAAGAAGAATTATGCGAGGAATGGCATGTAGAGACAGCAAATAAAGCGGGAACAGTAGAACGCGAAGATGATCAAATCATCCTCGATATTTCCAAAGATCCTAGGAGTTTGATTTTTGATTTCAGAGAACAGGCTGCTTCAATTATCATATATGAAATGATGTATGGAGAAAGCTTACAGGATCAGGTAAGAAGCTCAAACACACTCTACTTACCGAACTGGGTTATGCAGGGGCTGACCCTTTATCTTAGAGAAGGCTGGAGTACTGAAGTCGACAATAGCTGGCGCATGATCTACGAGCAATACGGCCTACAAAATTTCAATTTAATTCCCAGAGAATACGACGCATTAAAAGGAGCTTCTTTTATGAAGTTCATAAACGACAATTATGGTAAAACTGCAATTCCAACGGTCTTGTATATGGCTAGATTGACTCGAAAGTTTAGCTCCGCTCTCTTTTATTCATTCCAAAAACCAAACAAAGAATTGTATAAAGATTGGCTTCAATTTTATTCCAACGCCTATGTGTACGATCAAAGAAAACGTCTGCCGGTAAAAGGAATTTTGATGTCGCAAAGAAGCACTATAGATATACAAGTGTCAGCGAATAGCACCATATATTACCTTCATGAGTCTAGCCTTGGAGTGAAATTGATTTCTAAACACGAGAATGGCGATGAAAAGACCCTATATCAGCTCAAAGCAAATGAAAGAGCTTTGTCGGCATTTAAAGGGAGTATACAATTGTGGAAGAACTCCTTATTATTATTTGTGTCATCGCCCAAAGGGCTTAAGGTTCATCAGTTTACAAATTCTAAATTAAAGAAAACGTTCCAACTCGATATTCAAACAGCCCAGAAAATTTATATGTACAATCAGCAGTTGTATATCTTAGAATCGGGAATATTTAAAAGTAAATTGTACAAACTTCAGTTGGGAAATAAAGCTACATTAGAATCTGATTTTCAGGGCTTTGTCAATGATGTTTGTACTTCGGATAATGGATATGTTTACTTTAAACAAGATTATCAAGGGAATGGAGAACTGATATCAAGTGAAAGCGGATTTGAAAAGAGTTTGCTCAGCCTAAACTATACCATTAAGCAATTGATAGCTGAAGACAGTTTTGTATTTTTTAATAGCAATAAGAATGGAGTGTATAATGGTGTGAGGTATAATTTGGCTTCAAATTCCATTAGCTATCTTACAGACTATCGCTCAGATATTGCCTTTCACCAATTTTCAGATTCAATTTTAGCTGAGTATGTTTTACAATTAGATCAATCTGCATTATTCATAAGTGAACATATCGATCCAAGCAATTTTTATGTTTACGATACCATAAGTCCAGTTTATTTTGCTGATTATTCACCAGAAGTAGAGACTGAAATAGTAAGTGATGAGTATATTCAAGAGTTAGACAGTTTACCTCCATACACTTTTCAATCACCTGTTCCACCGTCTAAAGACTTCAGAACTTCAAATTATGATTCCTTAAAACAGATAGAAGAACTAAAGAAACAGCATGTTGCACGTATTGGAGTCCCAGTTGAATATTTTAGTCCGAAAGAGTTCTATTTTCAGTTCTATAATGAACTCTCATCCGTGAACGATTTGGCATTTAGTTCTGATATCGCACAATATCTTCCCAATAAACTTGGTCTCAGAATAGGAGGTGGATTAAGCAATCAGTTTAACACCAAAAACTTAAGTCTAAATGTTTTGGGCTTTAAAATACTCCAAAGCCATGATATCGCTTTCCGCTATTCTAGCAGGAATGGAAAGCTGCCTTATAGTTTAAAGTATATGCATCGTCAGCGATTGAGTATAATAAATGAATTGGATATTAATAAGAGTAGAAGCAATTTATTCAATTTTTCTATGAATATCCTGAGCACATCATTGGTGAATTTAGGCTAT
>CBDUMX010000225.1:0-3665 GCA_965368435.1 uncultured bacterium | reverse complement strand
GCCATTATAATCTTGTCGCTAATACAAATGGCAATTTCCAGACTTATTGCAAGAACTGTTAGAAATAGCCTGCTCAGAAAAACAAGAGGAAAGATCATTAAAAAAGTCTTTCAGATTATAATTCTCACCATTATGCTCGTTTTTGTAATGACGGTTTGGGGTGTTAAACAATCGGAGTTATTCATGTTTATGGCTTCGGTCTTGACCGTTATCGGTATTGCACTTTTTGCTCAATGGTCGCATTTATCAAATATTACTGCTGGAATAATTATCTTCTTTAATCATAGCCTAAAGTTAGAAGACACTGTTGCAATCATAGATGCAGATTTCCAAGTTGAAGGTCGAATTGTTGATATCGGATTATTCTATGTCACCCTCAAATCCGCCGAAGATGAAGATGTTATTCTGCCTAATAATATCTTTTTACAAAAGATGATTAAGAAGAAAAACAGAGCTTAATTTTCTTCTTTTTTAATTCGAATAATAACAGCTTCCAGAATTATCTTCCAGATTAATTAAATTGCCAAAGTCATGAAAGTTACTCCAGAACACAATGAGCGTATGGCCAAATTGACTTTTGCCTCAGTTTATCCGCATTATGTAACAAAAGTTGAAAAGAAAGGCCGAACGAAAAAGGAGCTGTTGCAAGTGATAGAATGGCTAACATCCTATAATGAAGATAGAGTGCAGAAACACATAGATCAAAACTCAACTTTTGAGACCTTTTTCAAAGAGGCAAAAATCAACCCTAATGCCCATCTGATTACAGGTGTAATTTGCGGGTACAGAATTGAAGAAATAGACAATTTACTTACTCGACAAGTGAGGTATCTCGACAAACTGGTAGATGAATTGGCCAAAGGCAGAAAGATGGAGAAGATATTGAGATCAACGTAAAGTTTGATGATTTAAAAAGTTAGAGACCCAAGCTTCTTTAGTTACTTTGTAGTGGGCAATTCTGTAACTTTGTCCGCATAACTGCAAATTAGTTCTTTGTAGGAATGAAAGCCTCAAACAATAAAACATTTAGCACTCGACTTGTTTCATTTTTACTGATATCTCATTGTGTCCTACTCTCTACTGTCATTCTAAATTCCCTTTCTAGACGCTTGATCAGTTTTGATTTAATTAATGAAGTTGAAATCGTTGTACAGATTGTGACTGTTACTAGTGGTTTGCTGCTATTCTTTATTTATCTAAAGCCATTTAGAAAACGCAACTTTTACTTTATGTGCTATCCAACAGTACTAGTATTCACTACCCTCGCATGGATATCTAAAAGTTTTATACTAGTACTCTTTTTGTCGATAATCTTTGTCTTACTTGGACATGACGACAATAAAATTAAAGAAGATGGAATCATTATTTCAACTCAATTTCAGGGTATTATGGCTCCATGCTGTCACTACCAAATAAAAGAAAAAAAGATGCTAATCTTTGAGAAACAGCTTTCAGACTTAAACTTGAGCGAGGAAGGACCTTTCGAGTTAAAAACCATAAGAATAATAAACAATCAGAAAGAAATCACTATCAAATACCGCACATCTTTCGATCCAGAAGTGCAAAGAATTAGGACCTTCAAACGAAACTAAGAAGTTAGTTTATAGTCAAATTGTCGAGCAAATTAATCAGTATACTTACTATATTATCTAAATTTGGATTTACAATAATCTAAGATGACCGCCAAAGAAATATTATCAGAATTAGAAAAATACGGTAATGAGCAAACCAAAAAAACATTAATGACTCACGGGGCTCGTGAGCCTTTATATGGTGTTAAAGTTCAAGATTTGAAAAAGATATTGAAGAAAACTAAAAAGAATCACGAATTATCATTAGAGTTATATGCAACTGGCAATAGTGATGCGATGTACTTAGCCGGCTTAATGGCAGACGAAACTAAAATAACCAAAGCACAATTGGAAGAGTGGCTAAGTAATGCCTATTGGTCTTACCTAAGCGAATATACCGTACCATGGGTAGCTGCTGAAACGGATTACGGATTTGAACTCGGATTGAAATGGATAGAATCTGATATTGAAACAACAGCTGCCGCGGGATGGTATACTCTAGCCTATTATGCTGCTGTTAATACAGACGACAAACTTGATATCAAGAAATACACAGACCTACTCAATAGAGTAGAAAAAGAAATTCACAGTGCTCAGAACAGAGAAAAATACGCGATGAATGGGTTTGTCATTTCCATTGGAAGCTATATAAAATCACTTACGGAAAAAGCCAAAAAGGTTGGTGCTGCAATTGGCAAAGTAGAAGTAGATGTTAATGGAACAGCATGCAAAGTTCCTTTGGCAACAGTGTATATCGACAAAGTAATGGCAAGGGGAAAAATTGGTGTTAAAAGAAAAACAGCTCGCTGTTAATGTTTAAAATGGCGATTACCAGTGAAGACCATCGTCATTCCCAATTCGTCGCATTTATCTATGGATAGTTGATCTTTAATAGACCCCCCAGGTTGAACAACAGCCTTCACTCCTACTTCTGAGGCTATCTCAACACAATCTGGAAAAGGGAAAAATGCATCAGAAGCCATAACTGCTCCATCCAAACTAAAATTAAAAGCGCCTGCTTTAACTATAGCTTGTCGAAGTGCATCTACACGCGAAGTTTGTCCCGTGCCACTAGCCAATAATTGCCCGTTCTTCACCAAGACTATAGCGTTAGATTTTGTATTTTTAACTAGCTTTTCAGCAAATAGTAAATCTTGAACTTGAGAAGATGATGGCTGAAGCTTGGTTTTGCATTCCAAATCTTCTGCTTTAGCAACTATATTATCTCGACCTTGTACTAATACACCATTTAAAATGGTACGCACAATGTCTCCACTCAAGGCTTTCATATTCCATTTTAGAATAATTCGCTTGCCTTTAGATTTTAGAAGATCTAATGCCTCTGAGCTATACGAGGGTGCAATACAGATTTCATAAAATACATTATTGATTTCTTCTGCAGTGGCTAAATCAATTTCTTTATCTGTAATAAAAATACCTCCAAATGCAGATACCGGATCTGCAGCTAAAGCCGCCTTGTATGCCTCCAATACTGTAGTACGCTTTGCACAACCGCAGGCATTATTGTGCTTTAGCACAGCAAAAGAAGCACTGCTTTCATCCTTAATATCCAAAATTAAATTAACGGCTGCGTCAACATCTAATAGGTTGTTATACGACAATTCTTTGCCACTTAATTGCTCAAATAATTCAGACAAATTGCCCTCAAATCTCGCAGCTTGATGTGGGTTCTCGCCATATCTCAAAGCCTTAACTTCTACCCCATTAAAATAGTTAGAAATGGCTGTATCATAATGTCTAGTCACTCCAAACGCTTCTGCTGCTAACTGCTTTCTGAAATCTAAAGTAGTAGATCCATTATTTGATTTATAATGTGATTCTAAATCTGCATACTGCCTTTTGGTTGAAACTATAGTGGTGTCCTTATAATTTTTTGCCGCTGCGCGAATCAGTGAAATCCCTCCAATATCAATTTTTTCAATTATATCTTGATGCGCAGCACCAGATGCAACTGTATCTTCAAAAGGATATAAATCCACTATTACCAAATCAATGGAAGGGATGCTGTGTTCTTTAAGTTCAGCTAAATCAGAATCATTATCTCTCCTGTAAAGTATTCCGCCAAAAATTGCC
>CBDUMX010000224.1:0-3681 GCA_965368435.1 uncultured bacterium | reverse complement strand
AATTTAAGAAAATATAAGCCGCTTATTATTGAATTAATATGATATTAAGAATTGTTAAAATGCATTTCAATGAAGAAGATGTTGAGCATTTTTTAAAATATTTTGAAAGTATTAGAACTCAAATCGAAGCCATGCCCGGCATGTTGAATTTGAAGCTATATCAAGACGACAAGAACAATAATGTGCTGTTCACTATAAGCTCTTGGCTTAACGAACAGCATTTAAATAATTACAGAAAATCAGAGCTTTTTGGAGTAGTCTGGCCTAAAACCAAAGCCATGTTTGCAGAAAAACCAGAAGCTTGGAGTTTGAAATTAAAGTAGATAATATTGTAACAAGCATATGAAGACATCAATTAAAAGCTTATTAGCCCTAGCATTTATCCTAAGTTTCTCGTCTGTGAAGGCACAGATATCAAAGATAGAAGAGGCCATTGAAGATGAAAATTACGCTCGAGTAATAAAAATTGCCGAGAAATTCATGGATGATGACGATATGAAGAAGAATCCTAAGGTGCATTACTATCACGCATTAGGACTTTATGAAATGTCGAAAGATCCTTTTTATTTTAAAGACAATCCAGATGCAATCAAATATGCTGTAAAGTCTGTAAATAAAGGCTTGAAGTACGACCCAGACAGCTCTGCATTCTACACTTTTGCAGAGTTCATCGACAAATTAGCTGAAAAGCAAAATGAGCTCGCCATGGAGCAATACAGCATCAATAAGCACACCAAGGCGATTAAGATGTTTGAGGCCTCTTACGAGCTGAATAAAAATCGCTTTGCATATAATATGACTGCTAAATCCGCTCTTGAGAATATGGACACGGCTTTAGCTCAAACGCATTATAAAAACATTATAGCTTGGTATAATGCAGATTACGCCAAAGAAGATTATAAAGCTGAGCAGGAAACAGATGCTCATATCTATTTTATCAATAAATACTGGAAAGCAAAAAACTATGATTCAGCAAATTACTATTTAGATAATGCTCGAATGATATTCGGTTCTGATCCTAAAATCGACTTTTATCAAAAAGCTATAGGAATGGAACATATCAATACTATGCCGCCTTCTACATTGATGATGGAGTATATTAAAAAGAATGTGAATCTGTTCCCAACCGACACTAACTTCTTACACAAAGAGAATGCACTTTATATCTATTTACTGAAAAACCACATATTGGCCGAAAGATTTAGTGATGCCGACACTATGCTCAAGCAATTCACTGCTGAGAAGGTGGCTAGGGCAAACAGTAAAGATGCTTATCTCATGCAATTGGGTGATGAATTTATCGCCAAGAAAGAGGAGAATGTATTGTGGAAGCTTTCAGAATACTTCCAAACTTACGGACACCCAACTTCTGCTAAATACGTTCTTGCTCAATATATACGCAAAACTGCAAAACAAGATACACCAGCTGAAATTGCGGCTAGATGGTTGGTTATCTCTGAATATGCATTTCAATCTAAGGGCTTGCCATTTGCAACTTTTGTTTTACAGGAATCTATAAGAAACACAAAAAATCACCCTGACTTGTTGAAGTTCAGAACTAAAACCATAGTTGAAAAATCCAAAACTAATCTCAATGTTGATGAGGCCAGTGCGATATACGCATTGATGAAGGATGAATATGCCACTAAGAAATCTGCCGACAATTTGGAATTATTGGAGAAAATTGGTGACAATTACATCAATCTCCTAGTTAAGAATGTCCGATTCTCTACAGCAAATGCAGTAATGGCTGAACTCATTGCGTTCAATCCCAAGAAAGATTACAGCATTCAGTTGAAATACATCGCTCAAGAAGATTTTTATAAAAATTACTTTTTAACCAAAACTAAAGGCAAAGACCAAGAAGGTAAAGAAGTTGAAGGCTTCATTTGGGAAGGTAGTATTGGAGGCTGCGACCCAGGAGCAGTTGAACCTGCCATTCAGCAAAAAGTATTAGATAGAATCAATTATTTCCGACGAAATGCTGGAGTACCAGAGGTGCTATTTGATGCTGCAACTAATGAATATTGTCAAAAAGCAGCATTAATGATGGAGGCTAACAATAGACTTGATCACAACCCAAGCAAGAACTGGAGGTGTTATAGCGCTGATGGAGCCTATGCAGCAAAACACTCACTTCTTGTTAAAAACTCAAATACTACCATAGCTGTGACTTCACTAATGGCTGACCAGCAAAATCCTACTGTTGGAAATAGAAGATGGTTACTCTACCCCAATGGCAGAATTTACGGTCATGGATCAACGGCAAATAATGCAGTTATATGGGCCCTCGACGACTCTGGAAGTACTGATTCAGCTGAATACATGGAGAAAGCAGTATGCTGGCCACCAGTGGGTTATGTCCCTCAAATGATGCTGTTTAAGCATTGGTCATTTTCGCTTTATCAAAATCTTGACAGCGCAACTGTAGAGGTTACTCAAGATGGAGTTAAGCTCAATGTTAAAGTTGAAAAATTAGTTGAAGGTTACGGAGCTCCTACATTGGTATTTGTACCAGATTTCAATCGGGAATCCTTGCCCACAAATAGCAATTTTAAGGTGGTTGTAACATTGTCAAACGGACGTAAATATTCATATACCGTTCGTTCATTTGATTACGACCCCAATAAACTTTAGTATCTTGTGACGCAACTATTTGCTTAAATTGTACGTCTAATAGACGTACAGTACGCTATGCGTGGCTTCAAACAAATACTAGGACTTATTGCTTTGCTTCTATCTCTGAACACTTTTGCTCAAAGTGGCTTTATAGAAAACAAAGGTCAATTTCATGAAAATGTCTTGTATGAAGCTGATTTTCACCAGCAAAAGATTTATCTCGACAAGCAGGGATTTACCGTTTTGCTTCACGACGAAGAGCAATGGGAGACTATAGTTGAGCAGTATCACGAGCACTCTGAAGTAAAAAACAAATTCTTTCACTCTTCAACAGAATTCAGGTTTCATGCTCTTAAATACACTTTCATTGGAGCTGATCTAACAAATTCTATTGGAACAGAAACAGCTCAAGAATACTTCAATTACTACATTGGCCAAGATCAGAGCAAATGGGCGTCCAAAGCTAAAAAGCACTATACTATTGTCTACCAAAATGCCTATCCGAATATCGATATAGAGTTTCAGGCCATAGATCAGCGCTTTAAGTATAATTTTATATTACATCCCGGCGCTGATATCAATGATATTCAATTGAAAATTGAAGGCGCCGACGATATAAGTGTCAATTCTTCTAGCATTGATATTAAAACTCGATTTGGAGATATACATGAAATCATGCCAATCTCATACATCTTAGGTTCAATATATGAGAAAGAGATAGTCTTGCTAACTTACAAAATGAAAGATGGAATTATAGGTTTCGAAGCGCCGGAAGCCTACCTTGAAACGGATGTTTTAGATTCATCTCAATTAATTATTGACCCAGAATTGGTATTCTCAACTTATGCTGGGAATACAGTTGATAATTTTGGATTTACTGCAACCTATGACAGTAGAGGAAATTTATACGCTGGCGGCATTGCCTCTGGGCCGAGTGCATTGATTCCCAATGGCAGATACCCTGTAACTACTGGGGCATTTGATGTTACATTTAATCAAGGCCAAGGAAGAGAACCAGCTAATTTGGCATGTGATATTACGATAAGTAAATACGACTCAACT
>CBDUMX010000223.1:0-3713 GCA_965368435.1 uncultured bacterium | reverse complement strand
GATTCTGTTCAGTGGTTCTTTGGCGATCCTTCTTCGGGCTCTACAAATAATTACTCAACCGACATCAACCCCAAACACGTCTTTTCATCATCAGGAACCTTTACCGTTAAGGCGATTATATATCGATCTGCAACAGCCCTGACTTGTGATTTAGATACGGTAGAACGTGATGTAACTATAATACCGCTTCCTTCGGTTAATTTGGGACGCGATACCATGCTGTGTCAAGGTCAAACCATTTCTCGCTCTATGCAAGACTTTAGCAAACCCAATGCTACATATAGGTGGAGCACAGGTGGTACTGGACCCTCTTTACAAATGAGCTCTAGCAATACCTATTGGGGCGAAATGACTAGTGAAGGTTGTTCCAATTCAGATACTATAGTAGTAACAGTAATTCAATATCCGGATTTGAACTTGCCTAGCGATACTTTTATTTGCTTGCCAGATAGTGTCTTTTTGTATCCCGGTGAAGCAGATACCTATTTATGGAGCACTTCTTCAACTGATTCAGCCGTTTACGGCAAAACTGCTGGTTCTATAAGTGTTATAGCCACCAATTCAAACCTTTGTACCAGCTACGATACAGTGGTAGTTCAATCTATAGCTAATCTTGGATTATCTCTAAGCGACTTTGAAAGAATCTGTACTGGTGATAGCTTAACGATCAATGCTTATAAAGGAATTGACGGATATTCTTACCTATGGTCGACTGGTGAAACAGATTCAGCTATTACAGTAAATTCCAATGGTCTGTACACCGTTGAAGTTTACGATTCTTTATGTCACTATTTCGACAGTCTTGTATTAGATGTTCAAATCCCAACTGGAATTTATCTAGGAGCGGATACCGTATTATGTGCAGGAGAAACGCATGAACTCGATGCTACGGTTCCTGGAGCTACTTATCTATGGCATGATAATTCAACAGATTCTGTGTTTTTAGTGAGCACTGCTGGACTCAAATATGTAGACATAACTGAAGATCAATGTGAGTATTCTGATAGTATACAAGTGGATTATATTACATTGCCTCAACCCGATTTAGGAGCGGATACTACTATTTGCGCAGGTCAGGAGATCAAGTTTGTTTTTGCTCCTTCCTCAGAACATAAAATCACCTGGAATGAGTTAGTAGTTTCTGATAGTATTACAATCACAACTAGCGGAGAATACAGAGTTTGGGTAAGCAGTGAAACACCAGCGAACCACTGCAACACCTATGATACCATATATGTTACGGTTCAACCAACACCTGTTTTTTCATTGGGTAATGATACTACCCTTTGTCAAGGTGATTCTTTAATACTAGATATCAGCTCATTTCCAAACCTAACTACATTTAAGTGGTTTGATTTAAACCCAAACGCTCAGCGAAGAAATAAATCAAATGTCACTTCACATTGGGTTGAACTTTCAGATGGAATATGTACCATCATTGAAAGTATTGATATTGATTATCACCCAACAATAAATATATCTGCTGGTCCAGATATCAAGCTTTGCGATAACGAAACTCAAACTGTTAGCATTAGCTCTACCAATGCTACCAGCTTTAGTTGGAGGAACTTGAGCGGAAATCAAATTTCAGCTAACAGAGATTATATTGTTAGCTCTGCTGGTACCTATGTGGCAGTGGCGAGTATAAATCAGTGCTCAACAACTGATACCATGGAAGCTCAATACTTTGTAACTCCAATTTTTAATTTGGGAGCTGATACCACCTATTGCAATGATTTCTCTAGAACACTAATAATCAATGCTAGTGCCGATGATTATCTCTGGAGCGATGGATCTAAATTAACGGACTTCACTACAAGTACTCCTGCATTAATTTGGGCTCAAGCCTCAAATGATATCTGCGTGCACAGAGATTCTATCTTAATTGAACAGATGACTACACCTGTTCTAGATCCTCTCATTGATGACCAAGAATTGTGTGAACTGGAAGAGTTTAAATTGAGCTATACTCGAGAGCCATTTACTACCTATGAGTGGGAAAATGGAACATCTGTCAACCCAAGAACAGTTATACAAGTTGGCAACTATTGGTTACGAGCTACCAATAATTGCGGAACGGATTCTTTAGGATTTAGCATAGCTTATAAAGTTGCTGGTTGTAGAGTTGATATTCCCAATGCGTTCTCGCCAAATGGAGACAATAAGAATGATATATTCAGATTAACTGGAGAAGCATTGCTTTTCGACCAGCTGCAAGTTTATAATCGCTGGGGAGAGCTGGTTTTTGAAGGTGATCCACTAATTGGTTGGGACGGAACCTATAAAGGTGCCGAGGTTCCAACAGGTTATTATGTATATACCGTGGCCTATAAACGCACTGAAGGAGCAATCGAAAGATGGCACTATCAAAAAGGAGTTCTATACCTTGTTAGATAGACTATCCGATTTTTTATAAAATACATCTGAAAAACGAGCGTTTTTGAATAATAACTGCCATTTTTGCAGTCGTAATGGATTTATTACAAGTTAAACAGCGCTTTGGAATCATAGGTAATTCGCCTAAACTGCATTATGCATTGGAGACCGCTATGCGAGTGGCTCCAACGGATTTAACCGTTTATATCCAAGGTGAAAGCGGGGTGGGAAAAGAGTCTTTTTCTAAGATAATACACCAATTAAGTGGCAGAAAACACGGCCCATTTATAGCAATTAACTGTGGTGCTCTACCAGAAGGTACCATCAACTCAGAATTGTTTGGTCATGAAAAAGGTGCATTTACCGGAGCAGTAGATAATCGCAAAGGATATTTTGAAACAGTAAATGGCGGTACCATTTTCCTAGATGAGGTTGGAGAACTGCCACTAGAAACGCAATCTCGACTACTGAGAGTGCTTGAAAATGGAGAATTCATTAGAGTAGGTAGTTCTAAAGTGGTGAAAACCGATGTTAGAATCATTACCGCTACCAATAAAGAACTTTCACAATTGGTTCAAGAAGGCAAATTCCGCGAAGATTTGTATTACCGTTTGTCAACTCTTCCCATACATGTTCCTCCGTTGCGAGAGCGAATGGGAGATATCGTATTGCTCTTTCAAAAATTTATGTTTGATGCTGGTGAGAAATACAGAAACAAAGAAATTGAATTGACGGAAGATGCTGAATTATTGCTCATGAATTTTCGCTGGCCTGGTAATATCAGACAACTGAAAAATGTTGCTGAGCAAGTAGCAGTATTAGAGCACAAAAGTGTTTTGGATGCTCAATCATTGCGAAAATACCTGCCAACAGAAGCGGGCTCAAACCTTCCTGCGCTCTATAAGAACAAGGGTCCACAATCAGATTTTTCAGAACGCGACATATTTTACAAGGTCTTAATAGATCTTAAAAATGATATGTCGGAATTAAAGAAAGTAGTCTTAGGTTTAATTAAAAACGATCAGCTTGATGCCGACTTTATTGAAGACAATAAATCAGTTATCTCAAGGGTCTTATCAGAAAACACCAGCAATGATGAACTCTTGATTTCGAGTTCTGTACAAGAGATGGAGGAGGAAGATGATCACCATTTCATCATAGAAGAAAGAGATAC
This sequence comes from uncultured bacterium, assembly GCA_965368435.1. Classification (GTDB taxonomy): domain Bacteria; phylum Bacteroidota; class Bacteroidia; order NS11-12g; family UBA9320; genus JAHEKB01. The sequence goes on along the minus strand of CBDUMX010000223.1, from coordinate 163 downwards.
GGTGAGCGTAGATGAAGATTTAAGTATAGAGGCTAAAGAAGAAGAGCTGATAAAAAAAGCTTTGTTGAAAAACAATGGCCGACGTAAAAAAGCTGCTAAAGATTTGGGGATTTCTGAAAGAACCCTTTACAGAAAGATAAAACAATACCAAATTGAAAACTAG
>CBDUMX010000222.1:0-3713 GCA_965368435.1 uncultured bacterium | reverse complement strand
AATAGAGAAAGACGTTTCGGAAAAACGAGCGAACAGCTGAGTGAGGCACAATAAATTATGAAGAAAATTTTAAGTATCCTTTTTATTCTAGTCTCATTCATTGGTGCAAAAGCACAAGTGTTCGACAGTAGTTCTTTGCTAATACTAGACTATGAAAAACCGAGCAAATTTGAACTAGGAGGAATAGCGGTTTACGGCAATCAGTTCACCGACAGAAATATCATTATTATTATGTCGGGATTGGCCATAGGTGAAACTATAGTTGTTCCCGGTGATGAATTGAGAATTGCCACGGAAAAACTTTGGAATCAAGGACTTTTTAGCGATGTAGAAATTCGTCTAGCAGGCATTAATGCTGATAAGATATTTATAGACATTGTTGTTTCGGAAAGACCTCGCTTGTCTAAATTCTCTATCAAAGGACTTAAAAAATCAGAAACCAATGATATCAGGGATGCTATTCACTTAAACAGGAATCAAATCATCACTGAAGATCTTATCAATCAAACCAAAAGAGAAATTGAAGATTACTTTTTTGAAAAAGGTTACTATGGCGTTACTTCGGAATTCACTAAAGAAAAAGATCCAGACAAAGAGAATTTTCAAATTTTGAGAATTAATATCAATAAAGGCAAAAAAATAAAGGTTCAAGATGTAGTCTTTATCGGCAATGACAATATTGAAGATAAGAAACTCCGACGCATAATTAAACCTAAGCGTAAGAAGAAAAAGATTAACATTTTCGCTTCTTCAAAATATGTAGAAGAGACCTATGAAGAAACTCGTCCAGGAATAGTGGCATACTACAACAGCCTGGGATATCGAGATGCGCGTATGGTGTACGATTCAGTGATCAGAAGCAGTGTAAACCGCGTGACTATCAAAATAAAAGTTGAAGAAGGTAAAAAATACTACTTCAGGGATATCACTTGGGTTGGAAACACTAAATATAGAAGTTCACTTCTTGACACCATACTCGGAATTAAGAAGGGCGACATCTATGATCAGTCACGATTAGAAACCAAGCTATTCATGAATCCAAATGGCTTTGATGTTTCCAGTCTATATATGGATGATGGTTATCTATTCTTCAATGTAAATCCAGTTGAAGTTCTGGTTGACAATGACAGCATCGACCTTGAATTAAGAGTATATGAGGGCAAACAGGCTACTGTAAATAGAGTTACCGTTGTAGGCAATGATAAAACCAGTGATTTTGTTGCACTTAGAGTCATACGAACGGTGCCGGGCGATAAGTTTAGTCGATCCGACATTCAGCGCTCTATGAGAGAACTCGCAGCTCTTGGTTTTTTCGATCCAGAAGCTCTTGATGTAACTCCATTGCCAAATCCAGCAAATGGGACGGTGGATATAGAATATCGCGTTCAAGAAAAACCTAGCGATCAGATAGAAGCTTCAGGTGGTTGGGGAGGTTTTGGCGGTTTCGTTGGAACACTCGGTCTAACTCTGAATAATTTTAGCACAAGAAAAATGTTTGCTCAAGGCGGATGGAACCCTATTCCAACTGGAGATGGGCAAAAACTATCCTTAAGGGCACAAAGTAACGGACCGCAATATCAAGGATATAGTTTCTCTTTTATGGAGCCTTGGCTTGGTGGTAAGAAGCCAAATTCCTTTTCTATCAGTCTATTCCATTCTGTACAATCAGATTTTAGCAATAGAGACAATCCAAACAAGCCTAAGTTTAAAACAACAGGTGGTACTATATCTTTCGGTAAGAGACTGAAAATTCCAGATGATTATTTCACCTTTAATTCATCTCTGACTTATCAGCGATACAATCTGAGAAATTGGACCTATTCTGGAGCTTCGGAAATTGGATTCTCTACTGGATTTGCAAACAATATCAGTTTAATATTAACTCTCGGAAGGAATTCAACAAATCATCCCATTTACCCGGCTTCCGGTTCTAATTTTAGCTTTTCTGTTCAAGCAACTCCCCCCTATTCAGCATTTAATAAAGATGCAGACTATAGCACTATGAGTCCACAAGAGAGGTTTAGATGGATTGAATTACATAAATGGAAAATTGATGCCCAATGGTTCTTGGGATTCCCTGCCAATGCTAAAAGACAATTTGTAATTGCACCAGCTATTCGATTTGGAGCTGTTGGAGTCTACAATAAGGATATCGGCTATTCTCCATTTGAACAGTTCCGAGTTGGTGGTTCTGGACTTTCAGGTTTCGTGCTCTACGGTACAGATATTATCTCTCAGCGTGGATATGGTGAAGGTCTAATCAGTGATCCAATTAGAGGAAATGATGTTCAGCCAATCTATACCAAATACACTTTAGAAATGAGGTATCCATTAACGGTTGGTCAATCGTCTACAATATACGCCCATACCTTCCTAGAAGCAGGTAATGCATTCTATGATTTTGAAGATTTCAACCCCTTCAGAGTTAAAAGAGCTGGTGGAGTTGGAGTGCGTTTATTCTTACCTATGTTTGGATTACTAGGTCTTGATTATGCATGGCCATTTGATGGTGGACAAGGGCAATTCCACTTCTTCATCGGTCAACAATTTTAGTTGGCAAATTTTTAGTATACTTATTGCGTTATTCTTAAACAGTGAGAGCCTATCTTATTATATTTCTATTCTTTAATTCAGTTTTGTACGGACAAGACAGCGTGCGATACGATAAGTTGATTTCGTATTCTGAAGGCAAATCTGTGAAGAGCAAATACAGGTCTACAGTCACTGGTAGCAATCAATACATCTTCTTAAAGAAAGGCGAATGGAGGTATTATGATGATGAAGGATCTCTACTTAAAATCGAAAACTACATCGCTTATAAGTCTAAGACCAAACACCTAAAAGATGGATATGAAGTGTATTTAAATCCGGTCACCGGCGACAGTATACTAATCAGAGAATTCAGCAAAGGTCAACTCAAAAGACAGTATGCATATTCATCAGCTGTCTTAGTTGAACACAGCAAAATATTGAAAGTTTACAGAGATTTCGGCTCATATTCTGTTTATGAAAGCAGTAATAATGCAAATAACCCTTATCGCGGCGACTTTGTAACTGTCTGGCAGAGCAGTATAGAAGACCCAGATTACATAAGAAAAATGGATAATTACAGCAGCTTTGAAGACAGCATTGGTGATCCAAGTTTGCTGGTTGAATCTGCTTTCAGTACACAAACAGAGTATAATTATGTGAGCAATCCCGAGTTTGAAATCCACCCAAAAGCACCATTTTCAATCATGTCGTTTACAGACCAAGTAGAGGGTTGGATACAAGCATCAGAGTCACCAGATCTCTATCTATCTGCAAATAATGCGCATTCTGGAATTAGCTTTATCGGCTTCCGCGTATTTAGCATGAGTAAACACATTGAGTATGTGCAAAACAAACTCAAAGCACCCCTGACTAAGGATTCTGTCTATTGCTTTTCCGCCTATGTGAAACTCTCACCTGGCAGCAAGTATGCAAGCAATGCCTTCGGTATTCAGTTTACAGAAAAAGCAAATCAGATCAATACAAGTGAGCTCCTAAAAGTACAGGCTAGTGTAGCTTTGGAAGACCAAATTCTGCTGTATAAAACTAGATGGATGAAAGTGCAATGCACCTATAAAGCCAAGGGTGGTGAGCAATGGCTAACCATTGGTTCATTTCAGAACCACAAAACATTGAGCCTGATGGAAGTACCAGGAGTAACTCATGAATCTTACTACTATCTT
>CBDUMX010000221.1:0-3715 GCA_965368435.1 uncultured bacterium | reverse complement strand
GACGCATGCTCAAACCTGCCAAGCCAGTAAACCCTCAAAGAACTCAAGCTAGAAATCCATATTTAAAATCTAGTCCAAATAGTTTAAAACAGACTATACAGAAACAAAGCGCCTCTCGACCAAACACCGTAAAACCACCTATTATTTCTGACTTTGTTGCAGAAAAGATTGAACATTACAAACAAGGAATGAAAATAGAACATCAGCGATTTGGTAAAGGAGAAATTGTTAAACTAGAAGGAGCGCCTGAGAACCTCAAGGCGGTCATTAACTTTTTAGAATATGGCAACAAAACATTGGTGCTGAAATTCGCAAAGCTTAGGCTACTCAAAGACTAAAATAGTCAAGCGGAAGAATTTGTGTGAAAAGGTCTAAAAATCATAGAATTAGGACTTATTTTTACTACTTTCGTTGTCCTTATTATTTAATTAAGAACCTTATTATGAGAAATTTTTACAAATTGAGTAGAACCGTTATACTCATTTTTGGCGCATTTCTTTCTTCAAATGCGTATGCACAAACTGCTTATGTGATGGGCAGTTCCCCGGCAACAAACAATTCAACTATTCAAGCTTGCAGTGGAATACTTTATGATGATGGAGGGATTAATGGAAATTATTCATCAAATCAAGATATTAAAGTCACATTAGAGGCTAGTAGTGGGCATGAAATGCTTTTAGACTTTGGTGTTTTTGCACTTCATTCTAGTGAGTATCTCTATGTATATGACGGCAGTAGCACTAGTGCTAGCCAAGTGAGTGGAAGTCCTTTTACTGGCTCGTATATACCTGCAAATATTATCTCAACTTCTGGTTCGCTTACCATTAGATTGGTTGCAAGTGGAAGTTCAAGTGACAAAGGCTTTGAACTTGCCTTTCTTTGCGTACCTAAAAGTACTTTGGGCTATACATACCTAACGTGGGACGGCGCAAGCACAGGATCACAAACTTCAATTCAACCATCTTCATCTGCGGCATCTGCGTTTAGCCCTGCAACGGACCAATTAACCGGTTGTCCTTCAAGCGGAAGTAGCAGCAGTTTTGATGTCGACTTTAGCTTCGATGAAACTGTGGGAAGCGTTTTTGATGCAATGCGCTCTGGTACATATGGTGCTTATGGTTCTCCATATTTTACTATGTATATGGACAATTACGACAATGGAGCCAGCCCAAATTCAGCATATAACCCAGGTGACGAAATACAAATGAGATTTGATTTTGAGCATCCATTGCAAATAGTGAGTTTGGTTATTGGAGATGTAGATGCTGATGATGCTAGTAATCCGCCAAGTGGAAGCTCTTCATTTCAAGATAAGGTGGTAGTAAAAGCTCTAGGTTTGTCCAATGATACAGTAGATGTTGATATAGCAATAATGAAATCTGGAAGACTCAACCAAAATGGGCAAGAAATTTTAAGCACATGGACAAACGGAGCCAATACCAATATTGCACCGGATTCACTCAGAGCTTCAATACACATAAGCACGGAATCTCCAATTAAAAGCTTAATCATACGATATATTGCAGGCCCTGACGATCCTAACCCAGCACAGCAAGCAATACGCCTTAGCGCGATTACTTGTGGTTGCCCGTCATTGGTTGAACTTGCTGGTAATATATTCAATGATGCCAACGGACTAAGTAATAGTACAGTTGATGGTCCTGGAATTGGCAACCCTTCTAGTGCAACACTTTATGTAAACTTAGTAGATTCAACTACTGGATTAGTCGTAGCAACAACAACTGTAGGATCTGGAGGAGCATATAGCTTTTCAGATGTAACTGGAAACTACAACTATGTATTGCAATTGTCGACAACAGCAGGAACTCCTGGCAGCGCTATGCCAACTTCTAGCCTACCATCAGCTTGGGCAGCTACAGGCGAAAACATAGGCAGTGGCACAGGAAATGACGGAAATGTTGATCAGTTAATTAGCCTTGCTTTAGGCACTTCAAATATTAGCAATATAAACTACGGAATCGATCGAATTCCTGTGGCCAATAATTCTACCACTACTTTAACATTATCGCCAGCTACAGACGATATAGTTCCAATTGGTTCATTTGTATATAGCAATCCAAGCCTTACAGGATCTGATGCTGAAGATGGGTATAAAGGCAATGGCGACAAGATGGCAATCACCTCGCTCCCAACAAATGGAGAACTCTATTATAATGGAAGCCAAGTGATATATGGCGACGATGGCACTAACCCACCATCTGCTTCAAATCCATTTACTTTAGCTAGTTATGATTCTACGGCATTACAAATAAAAATGACAGGTAGTGGTTATACTACCACTGAATTTGACTTTGTGGTTTACGATGCAGCCGGAATTGTTTCCGCACCTGCCACATATGAATTAGAATGGCCAAATCCTGTTCCAGTAACATGGTTGAGTTTTGATGTTCATGCCAATGGACCTCAATCGGCTAAACTGCTGTGGTCTACGGCTACTGAGATTAACAATAAAGGATTTGAAGTTGAAAGAAGCTATAACGGCTCTGAGTTTGAAAAAATAGGGTTTGTTGAGGGAATAGGTAATAGTTCAGCTATTTCAGATTATCAATACATAGATCTCAGCATAGCAGCCAATCAGAGCAAGGTTTTCTATCGCTTGAAGCAAATAGATTTCAACGGAGAATTTGAATATTCAGAAGTTAAATCTTTGGATTTGGATATTATAAATCCAACTATTACTCCAAACCCAACAACAGGAGTAGTTTACTTGAGTGGTTTATCAGAATTTAACGGTGGACAATACACGCTTACCATCTTAGACGCTCAGGGTAAAGAAATTGAAAGAAGTAGCATTTTGATTAAAAATAGCAGCGAACAGACTCGTTTAGACTTGTCTAATTTCAAGAAAGGTGTATACATCATTCGTGTTGAAGGTGAAACATCTAGCACTGAGTTTAAAGTAGTCAAATATTAAGAATCTAGTCTAACCTTTGTAAATCAGGGCTTTGCGATTTAGTGAAGCCCTGATTTTTTGCAAATTGGATGATTCTCCGTTTCTGGGATGAAATAATCAATTCTAGATAACTTCAGATTGACATTTTTTTTATGTAAGCTCAATGTTTTCTAAGGTTTTTGACCTAACTTTGTTCTAATTGTACTCCGTAAGGACTCAATTAACTACTACGCTTATGAAAACATTAACCCGTCCTAAGTACGTCTTAGGCCTACTATCACTAATGGTGTTATTGGTCTACGACACTCAAGCCCAGTCATATGTCATGGGCACATCCCCAGCCACTAATGGTTCTACTCTAACTGCGTGCAATGGTGTCATTTATGATGATGGCGGTATTAGCAGCGATTACAGTAATAATCAAGATATTACAGTTACCATTACGGCTAGTGCTGATCATGAGGTATTATTAGATTTTGGAGTTTTCAATTTTAGAAACAGTGATTATTTATATGTTTACGATGGCACATCAACTAGTGCGCCACAAGTTACGGGTAGTCCTTTTACGGGTAGTACTATTCCGCTTAATATCATATCAACTTCCGGATCGCTTACTTTAAGAGAAGTCACCAATGGTAGCCAGACCAGAGATGGCTTTGAGGCTGCTTTTTTATGTGTACCTAAGAGTTCTTTAGGCTATGCATATTTTACTTGGGACAATGCAACAAGTGGTTCCCAAACAGTCATATCTACTTCCGGTTCGGCTGGGGTGGGGATCGTGTAGCGGCAGCCCTCGTAGCG
>CBDUMX010000220.1:0-3715 GCA_965368435.1 uncultured bacterium | reverse complement strand
ATTATGTTTAACCTTTTCAAACCCAAATCTCAAATTGATAAGCTTAATGCTCAATATGATAAGCTTATTAAAGAATGGCATAGACTTTCTACCATAAACCGCTCAGAAAGTGATAAGAAATATGCCGAAGCTCAAGAAATTCTTAACCAGATAGATTTGCTTAAAAAAGCTAAATAAAGATGGCCATTTATCAGTTGCAAACGATTCAAAAATTGCCAATACCGCTCGATGAAGCTTGGCAGTTTTTAAGCTCACCCAGAAACCTGGAGAAGATCACCCCCAAAGAAATGTCGTTCTCAATTATCTCTAAATTTTTAGCCGACTCTATGTACCCTGGAATGTTTATTAACTATAGTCTTAAGCCGCTATGGGGAATAAAAATGAATTGGCTAACAGAGATAACACATGTTGAAGACAAAAAATATTTTGTTGATGAGCAACGCTCAGGGCCTTATGCTATTTGGCATCATGAACACAGATTAGAAGAAATAGAAGGAGGTGTTCTAATGACTGATCTGCTGAGCTATAAACTTCCATTTGGCTTTTTAGGTGATATTCTGCATTGGCTATTCCTAAGAAAGAAAATCAAAGGCATCTTTCAATATCGAGAACAAAGTCTTATCACATACTTCGGCCCATTTAATAAATAAAAATGTCGAAATCAGTATTTTGGTTCCGAAGAGATTTAAGGCTAGACGACAATACTGCCTTGTGTGAGGCTCTTGAAGCTTCAGAAAGTGTTCAGTGCGTCTTTATTTTCGATGTCGATATTCTTGACACTCTAGATCCCAAAGACGCTCGTGTTCATTTCATATATGATAGTCTACTTAAACTCAATAAGCAACTGGCCAAATACAACAGCTCTATTTTTGTACTACACAACTCACCTTTAGCTGCCTGGAAAACTATTATAAATACTCTTGATTTTGACACCGTTTACACCAATGAAGACTATGAGCCATATGCCATCAAAAGAGACATTGAGATAGCTGAGCTTCTAAGAACAAAATCTAAATTTTTTAAATCATTTAAAGACCAAGTTGTCTTTGCGAAAAATGAAATATTAAAGCCCAATGGTACACCATACACTATCTATACTCCTTACAAAAACAAATGGTTAGAAAAATTTAAACAAGATCCCATACAACCTAAATCTCCATCAAAGTTTTCTTTCGCGCATTCAAAATACTCTTTACCCTCATTGCAGGAAATTGGGTTTATAAGCACCAAATCATCAGTTTCGGGTTTCAATGAACAAGTTCTTGATTCCTACCATGAAACACGCAACTTTCCATCTGCTAGCACTAGTCGAATAGGACCACATTTGCGCTTTGGAACTATTAGTGTCAGAAAACTAATACTTGAACATGCTATCAAAAACGAAGTCTATTTAAGTGAATTGATCTGGAGGGAATTTTTTATGCAAATTCTGTATCATTTCCCTAGAGTGGTCAATGAAAACTTCAAACTTCAATACAATAGGGTTAATTGGAGAAATAATGAAGAAGAGTTTGAGCTGTGGTGCCAAGGTAAAACCGGATACCCCATGGTAGACGCCGGCATGATTGAGCTCAATAAGACCGGTTTTATGCACAATCGCGTGAGAATGGTAGTTGCTAGTTTTCTGTGTAAACACCTATTGATTGATTGGAGATGGGGCGAAGCCTACTTCGCCACTAAACTATTAGACTACGAATTAGCGTCGAATAACGGCAACTGGCAATGGGCTTCCGGAACAGGTTGCGATGCTGCCCCCTATTTTAGAATTTTTAACCCAACTGAACAGCTTAAAAAATTCGATCCAAAACTGAGTTACGTTAAAAAGTGGATTCCAAACTTCCAAATCGATCAATACATAAAACCTATGGTCGACCACAAAATGGCAAGACTAAGAGCTCTTGAAGCCTATAAGCCGTAAATGCTTATTACTTTTGAATAATGTTTATTAAGTTATTCCTAGGGTTGAACTTCTTGGCCATTATAGCAACTTGCAATAGTTCACAATCTACGTCCACTCAGTCAGCTGATTCTGATTCTCTTTTGATGCAACAGTCAATGAGCATTTTAGAACATCTAGATAAGCAAAACTATGGTGCTTTACTCGACTATTTCCACGAAGATGGTGTGCGTTTTTCTCCATACGCTTATGTCGACACTCTTACTCACCAAAAGTTGACAGCCAAAGAATGTGCTGCTTTAATATATAGTGATTCCGTTCTCTTTTGGGGTAATTACGACGGTTCTGGAGATGATATAAATCTCAGCTTCGAAAGATATATCAAAGCATTCCTTTATGCTAAGCCATTTCTGCATGCGGAATCACATAAAGTAAATACCATCGAAGGCTCAGGAAACTCACTAGTTAATATGGACTCTATATACGCCAATTTTCAATTTACTAATCACTATTTTTCAGGATTCAATCCCGAATATGGCGGAATGGATTGGCAATGTATTCGACTGCTTTACAAGCTAAACAAATCCGGAGATTATCGTTTAATTGCAATTATTAATGACCGATGGACAATTTAAATATAGAACTGAGAGATTGGACTAAAAACGACATCCCGTCGCTTCTCAAACATGCGAACAATGAAAAAATCGCAAACATGATGACCAATCAATTTCCATATCCATACACCCTAGAATCAGCAAGGGGTTTTATCGAAGTAGTCAGTAAACAAAATCCGCGAAACATTAAATGTATTTCACTAAAGTCCGAGGCAATAGGTGCAATCGGCATACATCCGCAGGGCGACATCCATATTAAAAATGCTGAATTGGGCTATTGGCTGTCTGAAGATTATTGGTCGATGGGCATAATGACTAAAGCTATCCCATTAATGTTGGACTACAGTTTTAAAAACTTCAATATTGAGCGAATCTTCGCAAGGCCATTTTCCTCAAACCCAGGCTCTCAGAAGGTCTTGGAAAAAACGGGGTTTAAAAAAGAAGCAGAATTAGAACGCAGTATTTATAAAAACGGGGTTTATCTCAACGAGCTTATTTATTCAATCTGGAAAGCAGAATGAGCTTTTTTTACGTCCTCCCAAGCGGAACATAATACTGTCATTTTAAAAATAATCCGACAAAAACCCGTAGATGCGGTAACATAAACCTACTTTTGCGGCTTATAATTAATTACAATGAATAAAGGTACAGTAAAATTCTTCAATGATTCCAAAGGATTCGGATTCATTATCGAAGAAGGCACGAACAAAGAATACTTTGTTCACGTTTCAGGATTGATAGATGAAGTCCGTGAAGGTGATCAAGTTGAGTTTGAGTTAAAAGAAGGTAAAAAAGGATTGAACGCGGTAGACGTGAAAGTGATATAATATTTTATCTTAAAATTATTTGAATCCCAATCCTTTGATTGGGATTTTTTTTGCTCAATTCTGAAGAAGTCGTTCAAACCTGGCTAATTTCACAGCTTCAATATCGTTCAACTTTTATATTTCAACCTACTAAATGTTGACGCATTCGTGATTTTTTGAAAACTTGAAATACTTACCATTGTAATGTGAAAAGCATAGTATACATTTTATTCGCTACCCTCTTGTTCAGCTCTTGCAAAGAGGTAATTGTAGAAGATCCTAAAGCTAATAATGACACTGAAACCATAGAAGATTGGTTACCCGGAAGTTGGAGTCTGAAGGCCATCAGCCAAGAAAATGGCGTAATTAAAATAAATGGTTTTCAAACCGGAAGCTTT
>CBDUMX010000219.1:0-3722 GCA_965368435.1 uncultured bacterium | reverse complement strand
ATGGATGATAAGACCGGAGAAATTAATGCTTTATCTTTTATGATTTAGGTGACAATCCTAAACTTTGAGCACACTTATCACAAAAGTCATCTAACTTTACAAGCTAAATAAAATTTGACCACATATTCAGCACCATTACCACAGTGTCTTTTATATGCAGTGTTAAACTAGAATAAACTATATGAAAATAGATATTAAAGAATCAATTGAAATTAATGCACCAGCTGATAAAGCCTGGGAGATTATCGGTCCAAACTTCGTGAATATTGGAGAATGGGGACGCGGGATATATAAATCTTGGAAAAATAAAAATCTACAAACTTCCTTTGTGGGAGCTCCAGCCGGTGGTCGTTATTGTGACTTAGGTAAATACGGAGTGGTAGAAGAAGGTGTACTTCACTACAACCAAACTAAGCGAGAAATAACTTGGTCCGCAAAAAGTGAGAAACTTCCTGGCTTCATTAAAAACCTTCAAAATGCCCTAAACGTACAGGTTGTTGATGACAACCATTGCCGAATCACCACAAATATTAGCGCTGATGCCACCGGCCTCGGTGGATTATTCATGGGAGGAATGGTTAAAAAGAATTTTACTAAACAATTGGCAGGCTTTATAAATGACTGGAAAACTTACGCTGAAACTGGCGAAGTTTCCGAAGGTAAAAAAAGAGAATTAGCTAAAATGTGAATCTGACTGAACAATTTTCTCGGCAAGGGAGTCTCTAACTTAAGCTATTCCCGTTCGCATTTTTTTCGTATCTTAGTGGAGTGTTTTAAAGGTGAATTAAAACCTTTTAGAACAATCAATATGAAGACTGAAGCAGAAGTAATTCGAGACATTATTAATATCACAGAGAAGATTCGCAATGAATACCCTGAATTATTAAAATACCTCGAAGAAATGCCGAACTACAGCTCTGAATACCAAAGCGATGCTGTCAACACTAAAAATAGTCAAGAGTATTATAATTCACTCGTAGATCTTGTGGCAAAGTATTCTAAAACTCATCATTGATAGTTGTACTTCTACTTACTATTTTTAAATACTGCATGAGATTAGTTTTAGATTTGACCTATACATGTTGAAGCTCAATTCTAAAAATATATTTCTTGTCGACGGTCTTGGAGCTCTGAGCTCGGCAATATGCTTAGGCATTGTCTTAGTGCACTTTCAAAGTTTAATAGGTATGCCAGTAGAAAGTCTATATCTACTAGCTGCCATTGCAATTTGCCTATCAGCCTACTCTATGATTTGCCACCTAGTCATTAGAGTTAGGCAACAAACATTCTTAAAGGCACTCATCTTGTTTAACTGCACCTATATTCTTCTATCTGTATTAATGGTCTATTTGCATTTTGCCGAATTAAAAATTTGGGGTCTATTGTATTTTGCTATTGAGATAGCTATAATTGGACTCATAGTATATGTAGAATACAATTCTTTAGATAATCTGAACTAAGCATTAATTAGAATAACAATGAATCCAAAAGTAGATTGGTTTTTTGCAAAAGATAGCAAATGGCAAAATGAATATGCAGAGCTGAGAAATATCGTTCTCGATTGTGGCTTACAAGAGGAATTAAAATGGGGAGTTCCCTGCTATACCCACAATAAAAGCAATATAGTACTGATCCACGGTTTCAAAGATTACTGTGCTCTCCTATTTCACAAAGGTGTATTACTGGCAGACCCTGAAAACATTCTGATTCAACAAACCAAACATGTTCAATCTGCTAGGCAAATCCGTTTCAAAAATTTAAAAGAAATTAAACAAGAAGAAGCCATCATCAAAACTTACATTTTTGAAGCAATTGAAGTTGAAAAGGCAGGTTTAGAAGTAAAGCTCAAAAAAACCTCTGAGTTTGAAATGCCTGAAGAATTTGAACAAAGACTAACTGAAGTTCCTGAATTGAAAGTGGCGTTTGAAAAATTAACTCCTGGTCGACAAAGAGGCTATCTCCTACATTTCTCACAAGCAAAGCAGGCAAAAACGCGAATAGCACGAATAGACAAATGCACTCCCAAAATTCTGAATGGAGAAGGTCTGAACGATAATATAAGTAGATCGTAATGGCTGGCATTCAATATCAAAGCGTTAAAGAATATTTCGAAGCTCAAGATGCGGATGTCAGAAAAGCATTAGAAGAATTGCAATCTTATATATTACAAGCTGCTCCAAATGCCGAAGAACTCATAAACTACAATATTCCAGCTTATGCCTTGGTGAAGGAAGGTAAACGAGATGCACAAATAATGATCGCCGCATACAAAAATGCTCTTGGGTTTTACCCTCACCCAACTACCATAAAAAAGTTTAAGCAGGAATTAAAAGAATACAAACAAGGCAAAGGCTCAGTTCAGTTTCCATTAGGCCAGAAGCTTCCAAAAGAGTTAATCATTGGAATGGTAAAGTATAGGCAGTCATTAATCACGGTAAGTCCTAAGAACTAATGACAGCCACTGAGTTTATTGAAAGCTTGACCATTATTGCTCAGGATTATCAGGGCAATATACCTAAACGCGAAATCTTTGCACTTGCCCGAGAATATGAGCTAATGCCAGTTGATGAAGTAATTAATCTTCTACAAAACCAAAATCAAGATTATAGATTGGCCGCAGTTGCTATCCTTGATTGGAAGGCTCGGAATAAAAAAACCTCTCCAAATGAGAAGAAAAGAATTTATCATGCCTATATGGATAACCATAAGTGGATTGATGATTGGGGAATGGTTGATAGAGCCGCACCGTACGTAGTGGGAGGCTATCTATTTGATAAATCCAGAAAACCGCTCTATGATCTGGCTAAATCAAAAAATGCAATGGAGAGAAGGTCAGCAATTGTTAGCACGTATTACTTTATCCGACAAAACGATATTGAGGACACTTTCAAAATTGCAGAATTGCTAATTCACGATAGAGATGAGTTTGTTCAAAAAGCGGTAGGCAGCTGGATAAGAGAAGCAGGCAAACGCGATGAAACAAGACTTAAATCCTTTTTAGATCAATATGCCTCCACTATGCCAAGAACATGCTTGCGCTATGCTATTGAAAAATTCGATCGTCAATCGAAAGATTATTATATGTCATTAAAAGAACTGAAGTCATAAATTTCGGTTATAAACCATTAATTTTACGCCTTCAAAAACTTATAGTTAAATCTAGGAAATTAATAAGCAAGTATGATTGAATATCTGACAACCATATTTTTCATTTTTGCGGTAATAGACCCTGTTGGATCTATTCCTGTTTACCTAGAGGCTACTAAAGAATTTGATGATGTTCACAAAAAGAAAATTGCAATTAGAGCTGCTGTAATTTCATTCCTAATCCTGCTGTTTTTTATTGTAATCGGACAATTAATACTGGAAGGCATGGCGGTATCGCTTGATGCCTTTCAAATATCTGGAGGAGTCATACTTTTTCTCTTTGCACTTACCATGATTTTTGGTGATGGAAAACCGGAACAGGAAAAAAATAAAATCACAGATTATAAGCATGTGACGGTATTCCCTATTGCAATGCCTTCAATTGCATCGCCAGGAGCCATTATGGCTGTTGTATTGATGACCGACAATCATCTTTACACCATTCAGCAACAGATAATCACTACTGTATTAGTTTTAGTTGTGATTGGTATTACTGCAGTTTTACTCCTAGCTGCAAATCGCCTTCAAAAAAGAATAGGTGATTATGGAATCACCGTTATCAGTAAAATTATGGG
>CBDUMX010000218.1:0-3768 GCA_965368435.1 uncultured bacterium | reverse complement strand
CTCCATCAAAAACTGCCAGTCTAACTCCTTTACCTGTAAACCCTTTGCGATGTAGTGAGTCTAAACCAATTAGTTGGATTTGCCAATCACCATTCCCATATGCAAATTCTTCATTTGCTTTAAACTCTATTGTTTTGTATTTGCCACAAGGCTGTACACCACTAACAAAATGCAGATTTTTAAGCTTAGGCAAGTCAGATTCGCTTACTGAAACTGCATTTAACCATTTGCTTTGCCATTGAGCATGAATATTAAGGCGAGTCAATTCCTCTAAATAGCTTTCACATAGGGGAGCTTGAAAGTAATCTAGAGAACTGCATTTGTCTTTAAAAAACACCCAATAGCTGTTTTCTTTCGAAGCTTTAGTTGCTTGGGCTTGCGCTGCAGAGCAGCAAAACGCAAGAATAATAGCGATACATATGCTGTGAATTTTAATCTTCAAGTAGATGTTTTAATTCATTTAATTTCATTAAGGCTTCAATAGGAGTAAGGCTTTCAATGTTCAATTTACCAATAAGTTCTACCATTTCGGCGAGCTTAGGGTCATTTAATTGAAACAAATTAAGTTGGTAGTTGTCAGGAGCGAGTTTTTTGAATTGCTCTTTGCCGCTGATGCTCGCCCGGTCTTTTTCT
Organism: uncultured bacterium; assembly: GCA_965368435.1. Taxonomy (GTDB): domain Bacteria; phylum Bacteroidota; class Bacteroidia; order NS11-12g; family UBA9320; genus JAHEKB01. The sequence continues at coordinate 3,135 of CBDUMX010000218.1, read as the reverse complement.
AATTGATTTAATATAGTAGAAGCTCTGTCTAAGACTTTTTTGGGAATTCCCGCCATTTGGGCAACATGAATACCAAAGCTGTTCTCTGAGCCACCCTTTTTCATTTTCCGCAAGAAAATGACTTTGCTTTTGGTTTCTTCTGTACTGAGGTGGTAATTGCAAATGCCCTCATACTTGTTTTCCAATTCATTGAGTTCATGGTAATGCGTTGCAAAAAGCGTTTTGGGTTTAAATGAGTGTAAAGCCAAATACTCTGCAATAGCCCATGCAAGGGATACGCCATCAAAAGTACTGGTACCGCGACCTATTTCGTCTAGTATAATTAAACTTCGTTCTGATAAATTGTTAAGTATGGAAGCCGTTTCAACCATTTCTACCATAAAGGTGGATTCACCTTGAGAAATATTGTCTGATGCTCCAACTCGAGTATAAATTTTATCAACTATACCTATCTGGGCATGTCTTGCTGGAACAAAGCATCCTATTTGAGCTAATAGCACTGTAAGGGCAGTCTGACGCAGAATTGCGCTTTTACCCGACATATTTGGACCAGTGAGTATGATAATTTGTTGCTCGTCATTGCCGAGGTAAACATCATTGGGAATATAGTTTTCTCCTATGGCAAGTTGCTGTTCAATTACTGGATGTCTACCGTCTTTTATAGCGAGGGACAATCCTTCATCAACTTCTGGTCTATTGTAGTTGTATTTATTGGCTAATTCAGCAAAAGAACTAAGGCAATCTAAGCTTGCTATCTGCTGGGCATTTGTTTGAATGAAGGTCAAATAAACGTTTAATTCAGAGAGAAGTTTAGCGTATAGCTCATTTTCTATACTGCTTATTTTCTCTTCAGCGCCTAGAATTTTCTCTTCAAACTCCTTTAATTCTGGAGTAATATATCTTTCAGCGTTGACCAGTGTTTGCTTTCTAATCCAATCATCTGGTACTTGATCTTTAAACCTATGTGTAACTTCCAAATAATAACCAAATACATTATTAAAGGCCAATTTCAATGAACTTATACCCGTGCGTTCAGCTTCTTTTTCTTTAATGCCTAATAAGTAGTCTTTGCCGTTTCTTGAAATTTGGGTATACTCGTCTAGCAGTTCGCTAACACCATCATTGAACACATTGCCTTTTGACAAATTAACAGGAGCTTCAGCATGTATTTGAGTATCAATTAAGCCGCAAACCTCAGTACAGGCATTTAAAGCTGCGCCAATTTGATTTATTGGTCTGCACTCCACCTCTTCGCAAAGAGATTTTATATCTTGTATAGCTTTGAGTGATCTTGAAAGTTGAAGCAGTTCTCGCGGATTTATTCTCTTTAAAGAAATTTTAGAAACTATGCGCTCAAGATCTCCAACTGCTTTTATTTTTTCCTCAATTTTAGACTTGAATTTACTATCTGTATGTAGGTAATCAACGGTATCTAATCGTTGATGTATCTGTTTAATATCTCTCAGGGGAAGTACTATCCATTTGCGAAGCAGGCGGCTCCCCATAGGAGTATTTGTTTTGTCAATTACATCTAATAGGGATTTACCATTGTGGTGATTGCTTTGAAGTAATTCAAGATTTCTGATTGTAAAGGAATCTACCCAAACATATTCTTGCTCATCTATTCTTTTTATAGTGTTAATATGCTCTATTTCAGTATGATGAGTCTGGTTTAAATAGTGAATGATACTGCCCGCAGCAATAATAGCTAGCGACATTTCATCTATGCCATATCCTTTGAGTGTTTCAACTTTGAAGTGTCTTTCAAGCTGTTCTAATGCAAATTCATCTTCAAAAAACCATTTGTCTAAAGCGTAGGAATAGAACTCCGAGCCTATACTTCTATCAAATTTTTCTCTATAGGCTTTTGAGATAATAATTTCACTTGGTTGCAGCGATTTAATCAATCGTTCTATGTATTCAGAGCTGCCTTCCGCAACCATGAATTCTCCGGTTGATAAATCTGCAAATGCAACACCAAGTTTTTTGTCTCTTTCAAAAACACTAGCCAAATAATTATTGGTTTTTGCATCTAAAGTTCTGTCACTAGAAGATAGACCTGGAGTAACTAATTCTGTTACACCTCTTTTTACTATCCCTTTAGTAGCTTTGGGGTCTTCTAATTGATCACAAATGGCTATTCGCTCTCCAGCTCTAACCAGTTTGGGCAAGTATGTGTCTAAGGCGTGATGGGGGAAACCAGCAAGCTCAATTTCGCTTGCGCTGCCATTACTTCTCTTGGTCAGGACTATATCTAATATAGCAGATGCTTTGATAGCATCTTCACCAAATGTTTCATAAAAATCTCCTACTCTAAATAGCAGTATTGCACCTGGATATTTGCCTTTTATTTCGGCAAATTGTTTCATTAATGGTGTTTCTTTACGCTTCTTTACTTTTGCACCCACGAATAACAAAAATTTTGACCCGCAAGTTAAGAAATGAAGAGCTGAATAGGCTCACTGTTGAAAAGTTTAAGATAGTTTCTAAGACTCCAATAACGCTGATTTTAGATAATATCAGATCCATGCATAATGTGGGTGCGATTTTCAGAACTGCTGATGCCTTCAAAGTTGAAAAAATTTATCTCTGCGGCATCACCGCTGTACCTCCTCACCGCGACATTCGCAAAACAGCATTGGGGGCTGAAGAATCCGTAGATTGGGAGTATGTAAAAGATGCAAAAACAGTACTTACTTCCCTTAAATCACACCGAATATGTGCACTTGAACAGGCAGAGAATACAACAGAACTGAGAGATTTTGAATACACAGCTGGCAAATTGGCGTTGATTGTGGGTAATGAAGTAGATGGTGTGCAACAAGATTTGCTCGATTTTTGCAACGACATAATTGAAATACCACAATTTGGCACCAAACACTCATTTAATGTTTCGGTTTCAACGGGCATTGCTCTGTGGGAATTATTTAATAAAGTGAATGCAAAATAGAATTCTAAATGTACTATTAATATTAATCCTCTCATGTCTTGTTCAAGCGGCAACAGACAATGAGGAAATCGGTCTGTATGCCAATCAGATAAAGGCTGAACAGTCGAGAATAGATAGATTCGACGGCAATGAAGATCAAACTGTTACTCTTAAGTCGGAAGTGCAAACAGCACAAGCCACAGAGG
>CBDUMX010000217.1:0-3771 GCA_965368435.1 uncultured bacterium | reverse complement strand
AAAAGATTTAGAAAAAAAGCATGAAGCCTAAAGTAATAATTTTAATAGCCCTATTAGCTGTGGCGGTTGCTGTTGTTATCAGCACTTATGGTGATGTCAGCACATCTGCAACATTTAGTGAGGCAGATAGCAATCCAGATAAGGAGTTTCACATTACAGGCAAATTGTTAAAAGACAAGCCTATAGAATATGATCCAATAAAAGACCCTAATTACTTTACATTTTATCTGGAGGATAAAAATGGAGATGTAAAGAAGGTAGTATCTAACGAACCTAAACTTCAAGATTTTGAGTTAACTGAAACAGTAACTATGATTGGAATGAGTCAAGGTGAAACTTTTAAGGCCAATAAGGTCTTGCCAAAGTGTCCTTCAAAATACAAGGATCAACAACAAGCTGAAAAATCTTAATGCTAGCTGAAACTCAATTTATTGGTGAACATCTATTTATAGGCAATTTTGGCCATTTTTTAGTTGTTCTTTCATTTATCACTGCATTGGTCAGTGGTATTTTATACTTGCGAAAAGATGATAGCGGCCTCAATAAAAAATTAGCAAGGGCGTCATTCGGAATTCACACATTAGCCGTTCTAGGTGTCTTTTTAACCTTATTTTTAATTATTCAGAATCACTATTTTGAGTATGCCTATGCCTATCAGCATAGTTCTATCAAATTGCCACTTAAGTATATGGTTTCTTGTTTCTGGGAAGGTCAAGAAGGCAGCTTTTTACTATGGATAGTTTGGAATGCACTTTTGGGTGTTGTTTTGCTATTCACTTCCAAAAAGTGGGAGTCAGCAGTAATGCCTGTAATGGCCTTGGCTCAATTAATATTGGTAAGTATGCTTCTAGGTATACAATTAAGTGATGCGTATACCATAGGTAGTTCGCCTTTCGAATTATTGCGCATTAAAATGGCTGATTCGGCGCCAATATTTAGTCAAGCAAACTATTTAGAATTTATAAAGGATGGAACTGGGCTAAACCCTTTGTTGCAGAATTATTGGATGGTTATTCATCCCCCCACCTTATTCCTGGGATTTGCTCTTACCGTTGTTCCTTTTGCATTTGCCGTTGGCGGATTATTCAGAAAAGAACACAGAGCATGGATAAAGCCCGCTTTACCTTGGGCACTTGTTGCGGGAATGGTATTGGGAGCAGGTATTATTATGGGTGGATTTTGGGCCTATGAATCATTATCGTTTGGTGGTTATTGGGCTTGGGACCCTGTTGAGAATGCTTCTCTAGTGCCCTGGTTGCTACTGATTGCTGGTATTCACTTAATGCTTATAAAGAAGACTACGAATACGGCTACGATTGCTTCATACATATTAATAATAGCATCATTTATTCTTGTACTTTACGCAACCTTTTTAACACGTAGTGGCGTTTTGGGCGAAACCTCTGTTCACTCTTTCACAGATTTGGGATTAGCAGGACAATTAATGCAATTGGTTGTTGTTTTTGTATGGCTTCCAATACTGGGTGTTACTAGAAACAAAAAACTCAGGAATGCTCTAATAGCGGTCTTAATACTTCTGATTATTGCATTGCCATTTTATACCGTTCAAAGTTTTTATCCTATACTAATTTTAAGTGTAGCAGGTATAGTGTGGTTTGCTTTGAACATCAATAAAGAAATTGATCAAAACTCCGAAGACAATATATGGAGTAGGGAGTTTTGGATGTTTATTGGAGCATTGATTTTGGTATTGTCTGCAATGCAAGTGACAATCACTACTTCAATTCCGGTATTCAATAAAATATTTGGAACCTCTGCAGCACCGCCTTCGGATGCCATTGGTCATTATAATAAGTTTCAATTGCCTTTTGCCATTGTCATTGGACTGTTGACTGCTATTGGGCAATTTTTTAGATATAGAAACACCGAGAACAAATTAAAGTTTAAAAAAGAGCTATTAATCCTCTTAGGCATTAGTGTTTTACTAACTATAGGAGGGATGTTCTTATTTGAATTATCCAATATACTGCTTCTGGTTTTCTTGCTATCAGCTATGTATGCGCTCACTGCAAATTCTTATTATAGTGTGGCATATTTGAAGGCAAAAGTGAAACTAACTGGCGGCTCAATAACCCATATAGGTTTTGCCTTGATGATGATTGGAGTTTTAGTGTCATCAGCGAAGAAGAGGGTTATAACTGCAGATTTCGCTGGGAGTATGCAGAATTACTCTGAAGATGCAAGACGCGAGAACATGATGCTCATCAAGGGGCAGCCCAATCAATTAGGTGATTATAAAGTCACTTATGAGGGTGATTCTGTCTCAGGAGATGATATATACTTCAAGGTAAGATACGAATCAATGAGCAGTGATGAAGAATTTGTATTGTATCCTAATACACAAATTGGATCAAATGAAGGCTTAATGCCCAATCCTGATACTCGTCATTATTTGACCTACGATGTTTATACGCATATTACCGCCTTACCAAAACCACCGGATAGCACTGCTTGGAGTGAAGCCAAAGAGTATGTAGTAAGTCAAGGTGATACAGTGAAAACTTCTAATGCAGTCATTCTCTTTAAAGGTATAGAGCAGGCTGAAGGCGATGAAAATCTTAAAAATGCGACTATCATAAAGGCTAATTTGGAAATTAAAATAGGAGATGAGATTACTAAAGCTCAGCCGGTTTATGTCTTGATGGATGATACCTATTTTAACATTCGCCAAGAGTTGCTTGAGCAAGGATTGAGGTTAGGCTTTGAAATTCGACCAACAGAGAATGGACCTGCTGCGATACTAGAAGTTGCTGAAGCTCCACCTCAAAAGAAATATATCGTAATGAAGGGAATAATTTTTCCTTATATAAATTTGTTGTGGTTGGGCACTATTCTAATGGTTATTGGTTTTGGTGTTGCAGCTTATAACAGATTAGAACTCAAACGTGCGGTATAAAATAACTTTTATCGGTTGTGGAAATGTAGCTTGGAATCTAGCGCATGCGTTGGATAAATATGGTCATACTATAATACAAGTCATTGGTAGATCTGAAGACAATGCAAAAGAACTTGCCAGAAAATTCGGGGCTTTTCACGGTACTAAATATACGGATTTGTATGGCGATAGTGATTTGATATTTATTTCAGTTAATGACGATTCATATGAACAAGTACTAGCTGGCCTTTCGAATATTGATGCAATATTGATTCACACTTCAGGACCACAAACAATTGACATTCTTGCCAATTCTGCGCAGCGTTATGGAGTATTTTATCCTTTGCAATCGCTGAATAAGGCAATTTTAAAAGATTTTAGGGAAGTGCCTTTACTTGTAGAAGGCTCTAGTGCAAGTGTTGAAATTGCATTAAGAGATTTAGCTGACTCCATCTCAAACTATGTCAAGGAGGTAAATTCTGCCGACAGAATGCGCTACCATCTGGCTGCAGTTTTCGCCAATAATTTCACGAATTTGATGTATAGCTGCTCTGAGCAATATTTGCAAAAACAAGGCTTGGATTTCAATTTACTCAAGCCAATTATTTACGAAACTGCTTTGAGAATTAAAGACGAAAGTCCACAAAATCTGCAAACCGGACCAGCTATGCGGAAGGATGTAAAGATTATCGAGAAACATCTAGAAATGATTGAAGACCCTCGTTTAAAGGAAGTTTATCAATCATTGTCAAATTTAATTATGACATTCTATTGACATTAGATAAAATTCAGTATCTTAGTGGCAACAATTCTTAAGAAGACATGAATAAAGCAGCATTCAACAAAAACTATTACAATATTTTTAAAGTTTGCAC
>CBDUMX010000216.1:0-3800 GCA_965368435.1 uncultured bacterium | reverse complement strand
AAGTGGACCCTATTTGTTTGATAGGCCAATATTAGCCAATGATAGCTTTTTCTACAATCGCAGTCAAAAGCGCTTTGAAGCCGTTAACGCCTATTATCACATATTACAGTATTACGCTTATCTGCAGGATATTGGATATGATACCCTAGTTAAACCAACGAAATTGGATGTTCACGCAATCGGTGGTGATGACAATTCACGCTTTGATCCTGATTTATACACACTGGAGTTTGGCGACGGTAATGTAGATGATGCTGAAGATGCAGAGGTGGTTCTTCATGAATTCACCCACGGACTAAGTACAACAGCTTCTTACACCTTTGGAAACAGCAGGCAAAGAAATGCTATGGAAGAGGGCAACTGTGATTACATCTGTAAATCATATAGCCGCAGCATAAACGACTATAATAGTTATAATGTATTCAGTTGGGACGGCCACAATGAGTTTTGGTCTGGGGTGGATATTGGAAGTACCGATCACTATCCTGAAGACTTAAAAAACAATAGAAATGACGACAGAGATATTTGGTCTTCGTCATTAATGTGTATTCATGATTATATTGGCAGAGATGCTACAGATAGCTTGGTATTAGAGCATCTATCCTATCAATTTGCAAGTTCTACTATGCCAGATATGGCTCAGATTCTCTTGCACATAGATACTGTACTATTCAATGAGCGCTATTATTCAGCTATCAAAGAATGTATGGTCAATAGAGGGTTTATGGAATATTCAGCAGCTGTTACACCAGCATTGGAGAAGGATGTTTTACTGCTTAGAAATAGCCTTGCTTTTGCTCAAGGTAGCGGCCCATTAATTATTGAGACCGAAGATTCTTACACCATCAGATTGTTCAATAGCATTGGTCAAGAATTAATGCATAGGGATGCAAAGGGAACATTTTACCTTGAAGCTTCCGACTATAGTCCAGGTATGTATATATTGCAGATTGAGATTAAGAATAAACAGTATAGCTTTAAAATTTTAAGATAATGTGGAAGGAAGAAAACAATGCTTTGCATAAAACATTTGTGTTTGATGATTTTAATCAAGCCATAGATTTCATGAGATCTGCAGCGCCAGCAATAGATAAACTGAATCATCACCCTGAATGGACCAATGTTTACAATAAAGTGATGGTTAAACTCACAACACATGATGCGGGTAATGTAGTTACCGAAAAAGACCGTAAACTTGCTGATCTATTAGACAGTCTTGGCTAAACCAGTATGCATTTATAGTCCCTTCAGTTCAAACCGACTGAATTACGTTTTAAACCAACTATTTAAGGAGCTATTAGGCATAGAGTATACGCTCGTCAAAGAGAAGTCGCACACAATTCATATTAATTATTCTTCAGAAGCTGTTGATGGTGCACTTCAAATAGTGCCCTACCCATTGCTTTCCGAGAAAGGCATAAAAACAGAGCATAAAAGCAATGTTGCAATAAATCCTTGGGCTAGCAGTTGGGGCTTTTATAAAACATCAGATACAGAGCTTCCATACGACATTTTCTCAGCAAGCTTTTTTTTATTGAGCAGGTACGAAGAGTATTTAGAGTTTTTTCTCGATGAGCACTATAGATTCACAGCCAGGGAAAGTGTTTTGAGCCAATTTGATGTATTAGATCAACCTTTGATCAATCAATGGGCTTTAATCCTTAAAGATTTGCTTGAAGAGCGATTTGAAGATTTGCAATTTCAGCCAAGAAAATTTGAATTTATATCCACTATAGACATTGATCAAGCCTGGAAATATCGGCACAAAGGCATCAAAAGAAATGCGGCTGGCTTTATTAGAGATTTTATAGAAGGAAAATGGGAAAATTTTAAAGAGCGAATACCAGTACTTCTAAGATTTAAGAAAGATCCATTTTTTAACTTTGATTGGCAATTGGAGTTTCACAATAAGCATAAAATAGCACTGAGGTATTTTGTTTTATTGGCAGATTATGATGAATATGATAAGAATATTGATTGGAGAAATATATGGTTTAGAAAGGCATTGAAAAATTTAGATGAGGTGAGCAATAATCAGCTTGGAATTCATCCATCTTATGCTTCAAATACGGAAAGTGAAGACTTGCCCAACGGCATCAATCTAAAACTAGATGCCGAGATTAAACGTTTAGAAACGATAATCGAAAGAGATATTACACTCAGTAGGCAACATTTTTTGATGCACAAATTCCCCGACACTTACCAGCAATTACTGTGTTTAGGGATACAAGAAGAACACAGTATGGGATACTCCACACATATTGGATTTAGAGCTGGAATTGCTGCACCATTTTATTTCTACGATCTTAAAAACGATCTAGTTACAGAAATGAAACTTATGCCTTTTTGCTTAATGGATATCACCCCACTCTATTATATGGGTAAAAGTCCGACCGAAGCCATTGAACTGATGAAAGAATTAATGGATAGGGTAAAATCTGTGGATGGCATGTTTATTAGCCTATGGCATAATGAGTCATTAGCAGAAACGGAGCGTTGGAAAGGCTGGAGAATACTTTATGAAGAAATGTGTAAGTACTCTAATGCCTAATTCCTTGTCGATTTAACATTCTTCTATACTTATTTGCATTTATAGTATGCTGGCGGTAGCTCGACGTAAAATAGTGATAGTACGAGCCATCTTCTTTAGCGCACATATAAATATAATCGTGTTTTTCTGCATTTAGAACTGCATTTACAGCGCGTTTATCAATGAGCATAATAGGTCCAGGAGGCAAACCAAGATGAACATAGGTATTATATGGGCTTGGGTTTACTAAATCTTTATCTAGCACCCTTCTGCGCCCTTCTCTACCCGCCACATATAAAGCAGTTGGATCTGCCTGAAGTTTCATTCCCTTTTCTAATCTATTTAAGTATAGGCCAGCTATAGTTGGCATTTCCTCAATATGAATAGCTTCACCGTCTACTATACTTGCTAAAATACAAGCCTCTTCAGCGCTAAGATCTTTGGCATAAGCGATAGCAAGGCGTTCCTTATTCCAATATTTCTCGTACTCCCTATAAAAACGTTTTACAATATTGCCTGCATTGGTTGCCCAATTAAAGTAATAGTGATCGGCTAGAAAGATGCAATAAATATTTTCATTGGTGAATCCCTCCTCTTCTATCCAAGGAGCTTTTAGTTCATTCTTAATATCTTCCGCATTGGCTTCGGTGAGGCTGGCTAAGTAATTGATGAGTGAATCTCTACTCATTTCGGCCTTGATTTTAACAATTTGATTCTCCCATTTGCCAGATCTTAACTGTCGAATAAATTTGAGGTTAGAAGATCCTTCCTCAATTTTGTATTTACCCGCTTTGAAATGTGAAGCGAGATTCATGCGATCTGCTAGCAAATCAAATGATGTTACTGATAACAATATATTACTGTCAATTAGTTGTTGTCGAACATCTGCGTAATCATCGCTGCTTTTGATATAAATATATCCACTTTTACTGCTTTGAATATTGGATTTAAACAGTATGGAATAGGATGCAAAAGCAAGCACTGCAGCTAAAGCCAAAAGCACTACAAACACCCTTATAATTCTCTTACGCATCTTTGCCATTAATCTACAAATAAAGCAAAACTTATGTTGTAGTTTTGCCGCTTCTTAAAGATGAACATCGCCATAATTGGATATGGAAAAATGGGCAAAGCCATAGAAGCTATTGCCAAGGAACGCGGACATGAAATTACCGCTGTTATAAATCGATCTGATTTTGCCTTATTCGAATTAAACAATGCTGAAGTAGCCATAGAATTTAGCAATCCAGAATCCGCAGCATACAATATA
>CBDUMX010000215.1:0-3803 GCA_965368435.1 uncultured bacterium | reverse complement strand
AAAACTACTACGTTAACCCAGTTTTTTATTTTTTACTGTCTAGAAAGCTTGCTATTTATTTAGCATGGTTAATAGTTAGTTTAGTTAGGTTTATTGTTGGGGACAGCATGCCTGTCCCCATTTTTTTAATTGACAATTACTACATTTTCAGGCGCTATTTCCTCGTTATTTATTATTCTCAAAAAGAGGTTGGCTAGAGTTATCACATCCTTCTGACAATACCTGCGTATGCGTTCTAAGTCTTTGTCTTTGTAATAAACATCAAATATTTTACTCCCATCTATGTCATCTTTAGGCGTTGGTATATCAAATACTGCAGCTAAAAGTTCAAGAGAAGTATAGCTTTTATAGTCCCCAAATTTCCACAATTGCATAGTATCCAAATGTTTCACCTCCCAGGGCTTTTTACCTGCTAACTGAAGTAAATTTGGCAATGGAAGTCTATTGGCTAACATTCTTCTTCCCAAGTAGGGAAAATCAAATTCCTTACCGTTGTGAGCACAAAGAAAATGTGAGTCATTATTAAAACTTTGTTGGAGTAATTCTGAAAATTCTTCTAATAATTTCTTTTCGTCGTGACCATAGAAACTTTTTACTCGGAGTTGCTCTTGTGATTTTGACTTAATAATATATGCTACACTGATACATATTATTTTACCGAATTCAGCATAGATACCTGCTCTGTCGTAAATGTCCTCAGCTGATTGATCATCCTTCACTAAATAACTCGCTTTTTTATCCCAAAGCTGCCTCCACATTTCTGGTTGTTCTTTATACTTGGGATACTGAGCAACAGTTTCAATATCTAAAAATAAAATATGATCAAGTTTAGCCTTAAACATCTACCAACTTCCACCGGCGCCCCCTCCACCAAAACTTCCTCCACCAAAACCGCCTCCAAAGCCACCTCCGCCAAAACCTCCAGATCCACCACCACCCCAGCCACCAGGGCCAAATAGTGGCGTTGTTGAAGATCTCCTATTTGTATAAGTGCGTCCGCCGTTATTTCTTCCAGAAAACATTATGATCAATATGATTACAATCAAAATTATCACCCAAATTGGAATTCCTTTAGGTGAATTATCTTCATCGAAGCGATATTCTCCAGCAGCGAGTTTAATAATTACATCTACTGCATTATTTAGACCTTCTCCATATCTTCTGTCTTTAAACTTAGGAACCATCTGTTCGCTGACGATTCTCTTTGCGTATGCATCAGGTATCGCTCCTTCTAAACCATAGCCAACCTGTATTCTGATTTTTCGTTTTCTAGGATCGTCGTCCTCATATGCAATATAAATAAGCACCCCATTGTCTTTGCCTTTTGTACCTATCCCCCATTTCTCAGCTAATGCATGGGTATATCTGAAAGGATCATCTCCTTCTAATGACTTCTCAATAACGATTGCAATTTCATTGGATGTTGAATCGTAATAGGTTTTTAGTTTTTTAAGCAAGTAAAGTTCTTGTTCTTCACTCAAAAGACCTACCTCGTCTTGAACCCATCGGTATTGAGTTGGAGGAGGAGGTGGCTCCTTTGCCAATGCATATAAACTTATCAGGACCAGAAGGCCAGCTGAAACTCTTTTAAGCATAGCTGATACCATCTGATAGTTCATTTTTATCATTATCACTTATAGGGAAATGCTCAGCAAGTTGCTGTCCAGCTAAAAGTATAGCTTCACATAAGCCTTCAACAATTTGACCGCTTTTAAAATGACTCGACATTATATCTTTAGTCTTTTCCCAAAAATCGCTTGCAACTTTTTTGTTAATGCCTTCATCACCTACTATCGCAAACTTTTTTTCGTGATATGCTACATAAATAAGCACCGCGTTTCTCAACTTAGTCTTATCCATTTCCAAATGATAAAACTTGTTTTGTGCTTTGTAGATGGGATCTGTTTTACACCATTTATCAATATGCACTCTGATTTCACCTGATGTCTTTGTTTCTGCTTCTTTAATAGCAGCTACAATTTTCTCCTCTTCACTTTCACTAAAAGGTTGCCAAGAAAATCCAAGCATTAGAATTCTACAGTTGGTGCGACTTCTGACCCAGGCTCTGCACTGTATGGAGTTTTCTCAGTGAATTTGAACCATCCCGCATAAATCACCTGCGGAAACTTCTTGATATAGGCATTATTGTTTTTAACAGCTGCATTATACTTATCACGTGCAACGCTAATTCTATTTTCAGTTCCTTCTAATTGTGCTTGTAGCTCCAAAAAATTCTGATTCGCTTTGAGGTCGGGGTAGTTTTCTACTACTACCAATAATCGACCTAAGGCTCCAGTAACACCAGATTGCGCAGCTTGAAACTCCGCGAGTTGCTCAGGTGTAATATTACTTGGATCTACAGTTACTTGTGTAGCCTTTGCACGTGCTTCTACTACTTTAGTTAAGGTTTCTTGCTCAAAATCAGCATAGCCCTTAACGGTATTCACTAAGTTGGGTATTAGATCAGATCTTCTCTGATATTGAGACTGTACATTCGCCCATGCTTGTTCTACTGTTGCTGCATTCTCTACCATCTGGTTATAACCGCATGAAGAGAATAGAGGAACAACTAATACAAAGGCCAAGATTTTAATTAAATGTTTCATGTTTTGGTTTTCTAGCTTGCACAAAGATAGCAATCAGTAGTTTCAATTTTCCTTGATTCTTAATTTATTAGAAATTTCATTTTAAAAACTACATTTGATAAAATCCTTCCCTTAATATGAGCGAACTAAGCCTAGAAGAAAAACGTGAGTGGTGTAAAACTTGTACCAATAGAAAAGTAGATTATAGCCAAGGTCTATTGTGTAATTTAACCAATGCAATTCCTGATTTCGACAAAGTATGTCCATCTTATAATAAAGAAGAAAAGCAGACTGTGCCATCTGACAATCAACACATTAGCATGCAACTAAGCCGTGAACAAGAAGAGAAATTACTGGCCGAGCAGAATTTCAATTTTGCCATTATAGCTGGCTTAATCGCGAGCATTATAGGAGCTCTTATTTGGGCAATTGTGACTGTAAGCACGGGGTACCAAATCGGATTTATGGCTCTTGGAGTTGGCGCCTTAGTTGGAATTGCTGTTAGAGTAGCCGGTAAAGGCATTGAAGCTAAATATGGAATTATTGGAGGTTTTTTCGCGCTTCTTGGCTGTCTAATGGGCAACTTGTTCAGCACAATAGGTTTTGTTGCTGATTATGCCAATTTGGGTGTTATTGAAGTGTTTAATATTATTCCGTTTAGCAGCATTCCTTCATTGATGACTGAAACTTTTTCCTTAATGGACTTAGTTTTTTATGGCATTGCTGTATATGAAGGTTACCGTTTTGCCTTTCGTCAGATTGAACCAGAACTACTCGCTGACACTCCATCCTAAACTAAAAACACACCCTTATCAGAATTTTTAAATACAATTGATTTTGGATTCTACTTTGCGTGTAAATGAAGCGCAAACTTTTACTTCTTTTAATCTTTTTAAAACTCATAGCCTTTGCTCAAATTAATGAAAAATTTGAAGATGGAGATTTTACTAAAAATCCTAAATGGACTGGAGATACTTCCGAATTTCAAATAGTAGATAATCGATTGCAATCGAACTGCAGTACTGAATATTATGAATATGAATTGCTATGTCCGAGCATTGCCTTTTCAGAAGAAATATTAATTGACGTTGAGCTTGATTTCAAAACTTCATCTGCCAATTATATCGACCTAATTCTATATAGAGATAGTTTTACTGAATACTTCCTGCGAATTGGGGGTACAAAAGATGCTATCAATCTATATTATCAAGCAGCTCA
>CBDUMX010000214.1:0-3808 GCA_965368435.1 uncultured bacterium | reverse complement strand
GGCTGTGAATGTATTTTCCATCGTATTGCTCATGTGTTTATGGTCGTATCTGCCTTTGAAACGAATTGGTAAACTATTGTCGATGATGGTTTCTATCAATTCCATTTCTTTACCGCGTATCATATAAAGCATTCTGGATTTTGCACCATTCTTTCCTACTTCCCCCTCAATATGGGTGAAGCTAATGAAACCATCTTGCCACTCTTTAAGATTGTCCGGGTTTTGCCATAATCTAGTTACCTCATCTCTGCTTTTATTTACGGTTATGCTGCAAGTAAATTTCATGATGCTGTTCGCAATAGTTTGTAAAACTAGAGAATTATTCTATTAGGAGGCGCTGAACAGCTATAATTCCATCTTCTGTTTCGACTTTAATGAAATAATACCCACTATTAAGCTCGCTGATATCTAAGTGCTCTGTTTTGGCAGTCTCTACGACAAGTGCTGAGTTCATATTATAAATTTGAACCAACTCAATGGCTTTTTCACATTTAATTGTGATTTGTTTTGAACTAGGGTTGGGGTAGATGCTAAAGCTCAACTTTTCTATGCTCTCAATTGATTGACTAGGGAACAGAAATATGGTGTCAGAAAATTCGTAATACTTATCGCAATACGACATTTTTATGGTGAGCTCAACTTTGAGAAAGATTGCCGTATCATTTAAAGTGTAAATTACATCTCTTTGGGTAGCGCTAGCACCATCACCAAACCTCCATTGATAAATTTCCGCCGTTCTCGTATTTGCCGAGATTCTGACTGTTCTATTCTCGATGCTATAAGTAAATCCAGGAATATACAGACTCTGATCTAAACCCCATTTTGGCAAGGAATCGTACACCTCTTCTTTTACAATAGTTAATATCTGATTTGAAATTGATGTGTCGGAGAGCTTATACGAAATGCCCACCGGGTTTTTTTTATAAATTGAAGTATAAAAGCATGCCGCCGCCGCATAAGTGCCTATTACACTTGGATGTGATTCGTCAGCATTATACAATTGGATGCTTGGGTATTGGTCTCTAATTGCGCGCCAGACTGCACCCACAGGCGAAACTTCGGTCCCTTTAGCACGAGCCATTTTTAAATAGTTGGCTTGAATAATGCTATCCATGCCCTCATAAGTACAAACAGGTGGCCAACTTGCACAATTGCTTTGGTCGCCATTCTCTCTTCCCCAAGTCATATAAAGCATGGGCATAGCACATGTTGAATTGAGATCAATACTGTCGCATAAATTGCGTACATATGGCATTACATTATTGTTTATATAGCTGTCTTCAAATGAAGTTTCCTGACTTTGTCCCTGAAGAACAACAAAATCCCAATTTCCATTTTTAATAAGATTGTGAACCGTAGCACTATTGTAATGATTTACAAACTGAGCACCACCTGGAGTATGAGCTTGGAAATTCAAGGTATCGTCGACAGATTCTGCCATCAATCCAACTAGATTCGGCAAGTTGTTAAAAGCGGTGTAGCTATTGCCAATAAATAGCACATTGCGTGTGTCCTGAGCTAAAACCGACAAAGAAAAGAAGTTTAGAAAGCACAATACAAGAAGAGTTTTGAATTGCATTAATCAAAGATAGAATATATGAGTAAAAGGTTGTTTTGATGCGAGAATTGAGAATTGAGGATTTCTGTCAGTTCGAGCCTGCCTATCGGCAGACAGGCTTGTCGAGAACTCGAAGGGAATTATCTTGAGCTATTCTCGGCAGTCAGGCTCGAACTGACAATTTACCTTATCAATTTCAACTAACTATTAATTCTTCCAGGTTCTTTGTGTAATTCGTACAAAAAGAAATAGAAAAACCTTTTAATTAACTTTGGTAAAACATTAAATATGTACATAATGATTGCAGGACCTTATACGTCAGGTTCAACAGATAAAGAAAAATGGAAACAAAACCATAAAGAACTAAACAGATATGGATTTGAAGTTTATAAGAAAGGGCATATACCTGTAATTGGAGTAAACACTGCTTTACCAATTATCGAACTTGCTGGCTATGATAAATTCGATGAGCTTATGATGCCCATTTCTTTGGCAATGGCAAATGTTTGTGATGCCGTTTTAAGAGTTGGAGGCGCGTCAGCAGGAGCTGATCAAGAAGTTGAAATGTTTAGAAAAAAGGGCATAGATGTTTACCTCAGTCTTGAAGAAGTTCCAGATCTGAATGCAGTAAATTAGAAATGTAATTACAATCATATATAAGAATTTTACCTTTGGTTAAAGAAACAAATTAAGATGGCCAATCAAAATAGTAAAGACAATAGTCCTAAAGCCACCGGAATTGGTGGGGTATTCTTTTACTCGAGTAATCCCAAAGCAACCAATGAATGGTATAGCAAAAATCTGGGCATAGAAATGAATGAATGGGGAAGCTCGAGTTTTGAATCTAGAAACATCGATAATCCTGAGCAAATCGACTCGTTACAATGGAAGGCCTTTAAGTCTGGCGATGAATATTTCTCACCATCAGAGAACGGATTCATGATCAACTATCAGGTTCAAAACATAGAGGGTTTAATAGCTAAACTTAAAGCTAATGGAGTAACTATTCTAGATGAATTGACGAGTTATGACTATGGAAAGTTCATCCATATTCTAGATGATGATGGAAATAAGGTTGAATTGTGGGAACCAGCTTGATTATTGGTTGCACTTCATTCTACAATATATTTAATAGAATCTGTCAGTTCGAGCTTGTCGAGAACTAGGATGGAAAACACTTGAGCTGTTCTCGACAGGCTCGAACTGACAATAATCCTCAATCTTCCTTGTCCGCCGAAACGATAGTGTAGGTGGAAATTCTCAATTCTCAATTCCAAAAAGCTCTACCTCGCCATTACCGTTCGAACTCCGATATCCCCTAAACATCCCAGGAGTATTAAACGACCAAGCTATTTGTCCATAAGAATCTATACCAATCATTCCACCTTCTCCACCAAGTGGTTTAATTTGATCATTGAGTACTGTTTCCATGGCTTGTTCTAAGGGCATGTCTTGGTATTGTGCCAAATTTGAAACTTCATGTGCCGCAACAGTTCTGATGAAATACTCACCTGTTCCAGTGCAAGAAATGCCACAACTCTTATTATTAGCATAGGTTCCAGCGCCGATTATTGGTGAATCACCTATGCGGTTCCACTTTTTATTGAACATGCCTCCAGTGGAGGTTGCTGCTGCAATATTTCCTTCCATATCTATAGCAACCGCTCCAACAGTGCCGTGTTTATCTTTCTTAATTCGCTCTTGTATGCTGCTGTATCCAGACTCGTCGTAGAAGTATGCCGAATCAACCATAGCCACACCATAAGAGCTGGCTAGAATCTCAGCTCCCTTGCCACTTAGCATTACATGACTGGAACTATCCATTACTATTCTGGCAGCATTTATTGGGTTTTTAATTAGTCGAACTCCTGCAACAGCGCCGCTATTTAATGTTTTGCCATCCATAATTGAGGCATCCATTTCTTGCTGAGCTTGACTATTATAAACTGCGCCTCTACCGGCATTAAATAAGGTGCAATCTTCTAATATTTGAATGGCCGCTTGAACAGCATCTACTGAAGAACCACCATTTTCAAGAATAGCATAGCCAGCATTAATTGCCATATTCAGGGTGTCGCGGTAAGCCTTAGCCAATGTGCTATCTATACGGTCAGGAGTGATATATCCAGCACCTCCATGAATCACGATGGCGAAAGGTCGTTCTAAACTGTTTCCTGTATCTTTAGTCGCTGACTCCGTACAAGCGCAAAGCATCAATGTTGCGATGATTATTTGAAATAGTTTCATAAT
>CBDUMX010000213.1:0-3854 GCA_965368435.1 uncultured bacterium | reverse complement strand
GCTTCAATTAATTGTCTAATTGCCTCTACTTCTTTGGCTAAATCATTATCCTTCAATTCCCCTAAAGCCTTCTCTTTATCCTTATTCAGTGAATCAAGATCTGCAAAAAGACTGTCGAGCTCGCCTTGTAAATCAGTATTCCCACCGCAATACATAAATCGCTTATCATCAGTATTTGTTATGTCGATTAGCTCCTTATCTTTCTTAGAATTATTGAGCAAATAGTTATACTTCAACTGAATGACAGGGTCGGTAATAGTTGGTCCATCCGTGCTTTGAGAATAGGTCCATGTACTGGCAGACAATGCCAGCTGATGTTTGTCGCTAAATGTCCTACTTAAGCCCACTTCCGCATTAAAGGCTAAATGATTACTAGTCAATGCTTTACCAACAGGAAAACTAAACAAACCGAAATCAGCTTGAGGGATATCCCCAGATTGCCAGATGTATCCTAGTCCAATACCAAATAGTGGTTGCCATATATTTCCGAAATAATATTTGCTGTTTAAGGTCAAATTATTGACAGTAAAATTCGTTTTTAATTCACCATCTAACTCATCGGGATTGTCTGGGTCTCCGTAATAGACCTTTAAGTTGCCGCTTGAAGTATAAGAGCTGTAGCGATAGGAGAGTCCTAATGACCAGTTTCTAGCGATAAACATCCCAGTTTGGAGTCCGAATGCAGCACTTTGATTGCTATTAAAGCCAGTAGGGCCATCTATTTGATATGGTTCACTACCTAAAGTTTGCTGAATTGCTTGATACTGTTCAAATTGGAACATTGTCATGCTTATGCTGTCGTTGCCACCAGCATCGTAAAAAGATGCTTTGGTCGACGAATGCAGGGCTAGACCAATCTGCGGACCAATGTAAAATGTGCCAGGATTAAATTGTGCTTTAAGAGGCTGTGGGCATAAGAAAAAAATGAGCACAGCAAGGGAGAGTTTGATAGAATTGCTCATGACATACTAAGAAAAAGGTCTTTCAATGTACAGATTAAATATGAGGAAATTTTAAAAAATTGCTAAAAGTATTAGCAATTATGGGCTTATTTAAAGCCATGTTGTTGATTTACAATTAGTAGGACTCAAACATATTTTAGCCTAAATCACTAAACTAGTTTAGATTTGTTTTCAGTGCTCGCTTGGGGTTTTAAAATATTCAGTAATTATAAAAGATTATTCTCTCTGTTCTTGTGCAGCATCGCACTGGTGCCATTGCTGTTTGGACTCGAAGAAGAATTGCACAAGCAAATAGAACAAAATCAGCCGCTAGAATTGAGCATAGCTCAAATTGATTCACTCATCAATCAAGCAAAGAAAAGCATTCAAGAGGAGGAGTTTCTTAGTCACGCCGTAGAGGATTTAGAAGTGGCTTTTCACTACTCTCAAAAGCTACATTATCAAAATGGAATAGTGGAAGGTTGCAGGGTCTTAGGGAATTACTATCTCGCCTTATCAGATAATGTCAATGCTACTAAGTACTTCTATCGACTGATGAAGGAGGCTGAAGAAACACAGGACACTACCCTTATATCTGACAGCCATATCAGATTGGGCTTAGTGATGTATAATATGAATAAATGGCAAGTTGCTTTAGACAATTTGCGCGCTGCCGAGAAATTTATTAGCAATAGAACGATCAATAATAACATTAAGCTGATCACCTATTTGAAGGGCTTGTGCAACATACGACTTGCACACTATAGCAATGCCAAAGATTTGCTAGAACAAAGTGTAAAATGGGCTAAAGCTGATGGCGACAGTATGCGTCTATTTGAAGCTAGACTTGCTCTTAACAATATTGCATTAATTACTAATTATTCTGATGAAGTTCATCGAGAATACGATGCAATACTTGCATACTTTGAAGCGAATGATGAAGTGGTTGGTGTTTGCTTCACCAAGGCCGGTATAGCAAGAGCACTTTTGAAACAGGGCAATGGGGATGAGGCATATTCCAGTGCTCTTTCAGCTTTAACTATAGCTAAACAGCTGCGTTTACTCTACCCTATATCTGAGATATTGGAAACATTGATTTTGGCTCAAAAGGAAAGGGGCATGTTTGAAAGTGCTTTTGCATATCAGACAGAGCTAACAGAACTGCGAGATTCAGTTAACAATATGGATGTAGCTGCGGAGATTGCCATGTTAGGAGCAAAGCATGAATTTGAAAAGAAAGCCGCGGAATATGATGCAGAACTGAAGGCCAATAGCCGACAGAGAAGATTCTTTTTAATATTGTTCATTGCCACATTGTTTGTGGCTTTGGTCATTGTTTTTATGTTGAGATTGGTTGCTATTCAGCGCCAAAAATCCGACGATCTATTGCACAATATTTTACCTCGACAAACAGTCAATGAATTGAGAAAAACCGGACATAGTATTCCGAAAGCGCATACTGATGTAACCATAGTTTTTGCCGATGTTGAGAGTTTTACTAAGCTGGCAAGCACTTTAAAACCTGCAGTAATTGTAAATATGCTTGGACATTATTTTGGGAAATTTGATGCAATAATCACAAAGCATAATTTGGAAAAAATTAAGACTATAGGCGATGCATATATGTTTGTTTCTGGTTTAATTCCAGATGCAAGAAGTGCTCATCAAGCTGCCGCGGCCTGTATTGAAATGATTGATGCTGTCAACGCTCTAAAACCACAAATGGAACAAGAATTTGGTGTCTCCTTCGACTTCAGATTTGGGATGCACACGGGTAATGTGGTATCCGGAGTGGTTGGAGAAATCAAATATGCATTCGACATATGGGGCGATGCCGTAAATATTGCATCAAGAATGGAGGCCAGTAGTGAATCTGGAAGAATAAATATCTCAGAAGACAGCTATAAAATTATAAATGACAGCTATAGCTGTTCTCCTAGAGGAAGTTTTACTATTAAGAATAGAGGTATAGTGTCTATGTATTATTTAGACGGCCCTCTTTAATCCTAAACTATTCTGGGTAGTCGCAAAGTACTGGGCAGAAAGATGCTGGTCCAGTTCTCATTGCTTCTGTGCAATTTTGTTTGGCGTAAAATAAAAGTCCAATTTGAGGCTGACCTTCAGCACTTTCAGTATAATAGAATTTAAATTGAACATATTCATCGCTGTTGAATAGTCCGCTTACGTCTCTCAATTGACTTCTGCCTATCCAACCGCCAGTTGAAATACCTTCAAGTCCTTTAGTTTGCATATAGTTGACATATGCATCGGATAGTTGACTTGCTTCTTCTAGATTGATAAAGCCACCTTTAACAGGGTCTACAGCTGCAGCTTGATTAACGGCATTAAGAACTGTAGTTGTTGAGGGTTCATTGTCTGAATTTGCAGGCATAATTAGAAAGCTTGTAAAGCTAATAACTAGACCAAGCCCAAGGCCTAGAAAAAAATTTGATTTTGTCTTCATAATGTATGATTACTAATAAGTTAGAAATCGAATGTAAAAGAAAAAACTGATAGAATCACTACCAGCCATCAGAAATGGCTGTAGATACAGGGATTATTAAGCCTTGATAATCAAGATCTTCTTTGCTTTTTACCGTAGTATCTGCGCTTATTATTGCGTGACTTTGGCTTAGTAGGTTTAGGCTGATTTGGGGTAGATTCTTTAGGCTCTTCTGGCATTTTGAAATCACTGTATGGGTGATCTTCAACTACAGGGATTTGGAACTTGATCAGTTTTTCTATATTGCGCAAGTCCTTGATTTCATTGGGGTCACAGAAGGCCATTGAGATACCGCTAGCTTTTGCTCTTCCTGTTCTTCCTATTCTGTGAACATAGGTTTCAGACACATTTGGAAGGTCGTAATTTACAACTAGAGAAAGGTCATCTACATCTATTCCTCTTGCAGCAAT
>CBDUMX010000212.1:0-3880 GCA_965368435.1 uncultured bacterium | reverse complement strand
ACTGTATATTATAAAATTCTACTAGATGGTACATTTTCACTAGATGAAGTTGAAAAGATTCAGACTGAATTTTCTCAAAACTACCCTCAAAGTAAGATTATTGAAGTGGAAAATAATGAATACACTATCTCCGTTATTTCTTTTATGAACGAACAGTTAGCAAAAGAGTACAGAGATTTGATTCAAAAAAACCTTCAATATAAACTAATAATAACAGCAAAATAAAATGCAACTATTTCTTCAGATTGTAGAAGGTGGCTCTATAGCCGCGGATTCTACTGCTTCAAATGACCAAGGTGGAATGGACCTAATGGCACTTCTTTTAAACAGCGGCTATGTTATGATTCCTATAGCTATTTTGAGCCTCGTAGCAATCTACTTGTGCATCGAGCGCTATGTAACTATCAAAAAAGCTGGGCAATTAGACTCTAAATTCATGGCAACCATTAAATCAGAAGTTTTGGAAGGGGATATTAAAGGAGCCCAAAGACATTGCCAAGATAAGGCTACTCCAGTTGCTCTAATGATTGCAAAAGGTCTTTCTAGAATAGGTAAACCCCTAGAAGATATCAGTGTTGCAGTGGAAAACGTTGGAAAATTAGAAGTGTATAAGCTTGAAAAAGGTATGCCTATCCTAGCTACCATCGCTGGAGCTGCTCCTATGCTAGGTTTCTTAGGTACCGTAACCGGTATGATTAAAACCTTTAATCAATTGCAAGAAAGTGGAGAGCAAATCACAGCCGATCTATTAAGTGGTGGTATTGGTGAAGCGATGATGACTACTGTTGCTGGACTGATAGTTGGAATCTTTGCATACATAGCTTATAACCTATTATCATCCATGATCAACAAGGTTGTTTACAATATGGAAGCCTCTAGCGTTGAATTTTTAGATATTTTACACGAACCATCATGAACTTAAGACCAAAGAGCAGAGTAAGTGCAGAATTTAGCATGTCGAGTATGACCGACATCGTTTTCCTATTACTTATATTCTTTATCATTATTAGCTCTGTGGTTAAAGATCCAGGATTGCGACTCATTCTTCCTAAAGGTGTAAAACACAGAGTAGTAAATGAAGTGGTTCATGTTTCTGTTGATGAGAATTTGACTTACGCAATAAATAAAGATATAATTAGTCTTGAGCGTTTACCATCTGCACTTGAAGCTGTATTAAACAGTAAACCAGGTGCAACTGTAAGCATACGCGGAGATAAGAATGTTAAGTATGATTACGTTATGGAACTAGTAATGATTGCAGATCGACTAGATGCCAAAGTTGTACTTGCGCTTGACCCAGTAAAAAAATAGACTATGAATTTAAAAAGAACAGCAGACCAAGCAGGATTTTTTGGAACAATAATTTTCCATGCATTATTGTTGTTCATAATCATGTTATTAATGGTTAAATGCAATAACGAACCTACTCCGGATCCTTTAGATGGAGCAGTTTCAGTTAGTATTGGAGAGCCGGAATATGGTGGTCCAGATCAAAGTACTGAAATGACTGAAGAAGCACAACCTGAACCTGCTGAAAGTAATGTAGATGAGCAGTTGACCAATGATGCTGAAGACGCACCAGTAGTACAACAAACGCAAACCAAACCAAGAAACACAACAACTACCAATAAACCAACAGAACCAACCAAGCCTACAAGAACTGCTAACCCAAGGGATGTGTTTAAACCTGGTACCGGCTCAGGCAGTGGTAATGGAGACCAAAGCGGTGACCAAGGTAAGCCTGATGGAACAGACAACGGAAAGCCAGATGGAAGTGGCACAGGGAGCGGAGGAGAAGGTTTTAGTGGAGATGGTTTCTCCGGTAAAATTGATGGATTCAAGGCAATAGGAACTTACAAACCTGAAAACAATAGACAGGAATTTGGCAAGGTTGTGGTTAAAGTTTGTGTAGATAAGAACGGTAAGATCACAAGTGTTCAAGGTGGGCAAAGAGGTACCACTAATCCTAGCTCCTACCTGCGTTCACTATCAGAAGATGCAGCTAGAAAATTTGTATTTCAAAGAATTGGAGATGCTACTAACATAAATTGTGGGTATATTACCTTCAATTATAAAGCTGGCTAATTGCTTTGAGCTATCAAAAAACTCTAGATTTTCTTTATACCCAATTGCCTATGTATCAAAGGCAAGGGAAATCGGCCTTTAAAAAAGACCTAACAAACATTTTTGCGCTTTGCAAATTCTTGGAAAAACCTGAACTTAATCTTAAATGTATTCATATCGCAGGAACAAACGGCAAAGGATCAACTTCTCACATTCTTTCTGCTATATACCAAAATAACGACTACAAGGTCGGACTCTACACTTCACCACATTTATTAGATTTTAGAGAACGTATAAAAATTAATGGCAAATTCGTTCCAAAGAAGTTTGTTGTGGATTTTGTAAAACGCATCAAACCATTACTAGATGAAATAAAACCCTCCTTCTTTGAAATTACAGTGGCTATGGCTTTTGATTATTTTGCTCAACAACAAGTTGATATTGCAATAATTGAAACGGGTTTAGGTGGCCGATTAGACTCTACCAATATAATAATTCCAGAAATTTCAGTAATCACTTCTATTTCCCTTGACCATATGGACATGCTTGGAAATACCATTGAAGAAATTGCAACTGAAAAAGCCGGAATTATCAAATATGGCAAACCAGTTGTAATAGGTTTATTACCACCCGAAGCGGAAAATGTGATAAGAGAAATCGCGAAAGATCGTCAAGCTCTTATCTATGATGCCATAAGAACAAAACACAGATACACAGCAGAAGGACTCGTACGTACTGATCTAAAAGGTGAATATCAACAATTAAATATCAAAACTTCACTAGTTACCATAGACGCTTTGGATCACATCTGGCCAACAGAAGATGAACGCAATTCTGAAGCGCTGTTGCAAGTTTGCAGCTTGAGCAATTTCACTGGAAGGTGGCAAACTCTCGCTGAAAAACCGTTAATAATTTGCGACGTAGCGCACAATAAAGAAGGCCTAGCTTTTAATATCAATCAGCTGTTGAGCTACGAGCAAGACTTGCACTTTATTTTAGGTTTTGTTAACGATAAGGATCTAAGCCAGATAATAAACCTCTTCCCCAAACAGGCAAGATATAGTTTTGTAAAACCCTCAGTGATTAGAGGTCTTGACAGTGCGGAACTAAAAAAAGCTTTTAAAAAGGAAGGAATACAAGGTGATTCTTATGATTCAATTGGAGAGGCTATAGAAAAAGCAAAATCTTTCAGCGAAGAACAATTAATTTATATTGGTGGAAGTAATTTTTTAGTAGCTGATGCTTTGCAGTGGTTTAATCAAAAACAACAAGATTGACAGACGAGATTCACATATACACTGATGGCAGCTCTCTTGGTAATCCCGGACCAGGTGGTTATGCCGCAGTTTTAAAATTCAATAATCTGAAAAAAGAAATTGCTGGCGGTTTCCGAAAAACTACCAACAATCGTATGGAATTGCTTGCAGTAATTGAGGCCATTAAAACCTTAAACGATAAAGCTAAGGACAAAAAGATTGTCGTTTTTACCGACTCAAAATATGTAAAAGATGCCATCGACAAAGGCTGGGTGTACAATTGGCAAAAAAAGAATTATAAGGATAAAGCCAATGCTGATCTGTGGCGGAAATTCTTAAAACTATATCCAAAATATACCATAGAATTTCAATGGGTGAAAGGCCATAGTGGAGTACCAGAAAATGAAAGATGCGATATCCTCGCTAAAAAAGCTGCATCTCAAGAAAACTTGCCGGCCGACAAAGAATATGAAAACTTGACAAAAGGGGCAACTTTATTGTAACTTCTTTCGTCTTATCTTTGTTTACCCGTGAAAGCGCATTTAACCTTAATTGCTGCC
>CBDUMX010000211.1:0-3969 GCA_965368435.1 uncultured bacterium | reverse complement strand
CGCTCTCTTTTTTTGTTTGTATAATTCACGGCTGTATTTTGCACTAATTAATGTCCTCAGCACTTAGCTATATAAAATCTCCCATACAAGATGAGTTAAAAATCTTTGAGGACAAATTCAGAGAAAGCATGCGCAGCAATGTTCCATTACTGGATACGGTAATGAACTACATTGTAAAACGCAAAGGCAAACAAATGAGGCCGCTACTGGTACTTCATTGCGCCCGTCTATTCGGTGAAGTAAATGAAAAGACCTACAGAGGAGCCGCACTAGTTGAACTATTACACACTGCAACTTTGGTTCATGACGATGTTGTAGACGACGCAAACCTGAGAAGAGGCTTCTTTTCTATTAATGCGCTCTGGAAGAATAAAATTGCTGTTCTGGTTGGAGATTATCTTTTATCTAAAGGATTACTACTTGCGCTTAAAAATCAGGATTATAAAGCATTAGAAATTCTATCTTCCGCAGTAGAGCAAATGAGTGAGGGGGAATTGCTTCAAATGGAGAAAGCTAGAAAATTAGATATAACCGAAGAAGTTTATTTCGAAATTATTTCTAAAAAAACGGCATCACTCTTGGCGAGCTGCTGTGGTATTGGTGCAAGCAGCACTAATGATGATGTGGATCTACACGATAAGGTAATGCAGATTGGCTTAGATCTTGGGATTGCATTTCAGATCAAAGATGATTTGTTTGACTACGGCGATAATAATGTAGGAAAACCTACGGGAATAGATATAGTTGAAAAGAAGATGACTCTGCCGCTAATTCACGTCTTAAACAAAGCAAATAATGCAGATAAGCGAAAGATACTTCGCATAATGCGCAAATCGAAAAAGAAAAAGGCTGAAGTAAAGGAAGTGATAGATTATGTATTGGCCAATGGAGGAATGGAGTATGCAGCCAATAAAATGATAGAACATCAGAACAAAGCAGTGGCAACTTTAAACAGCTTAAGCACTAAAAATTCGCCAGAACATCTGCTTGCTTTAATAGATTATGTGATTCAACGCAAGAAATAATGAGTTATAACACTCAGTAAATCAGCTATTTAAAATTTTATTTAATTTTTTCATGCAACCATTGGCTTGTTGTGTCGACCAAAAAGTAAGAAAACACAAAAACCATGAATCAATTATCATTCAAGAAGACATTTTTACAAGGTAAACATCTTCTACTTATTTCATTATTAACGATGATGCAGCTAATACAACCTGTATTCGCTCAAACTTCAAACTGTAAAGCTGATTTTGCTTTTCAAATTGACCACAATACCAAAGAAGTAAAATTCCAGGCAAGATCTAATCGCAGTCCTGTTGTCTTTGGTTGGAAAATCAGCGACGGAACTTTTTTACGAGGAGATCAAGTTAAGCATACATTCAGTGCTGCAGGCAGCTATAAAGTATGTTTAACGGCGATTGCTTTTGATAGTGTGACAAATCAAAGATGCACAACAGATGTATGCAAGGAAGTTACTATCGTAGATTGTGATAGACTAGAAGCCAAATTCGACATTGAAGTTGACGGTCTTAAAGTAAAATTGCGAGGAACATCTAATAGTCAACATGCCGTTTATGGTTATGATTTAGGAGATGGAACCGTACTTAGAGGAAATCCTATCAAGCATGAATATGCCCGTGAAGGAATTTATGAAATCTGTTTTATAGCCAAGGATACAATTTACGGTTGCGTTACCAAGGTATGCAGAAAGGTAAAAATAGAAAATGACGATTGTGATCTAGAGGCCAAATTTGACTTCAGACAAGATGGGAATGATTTCAAATTCTTCGCCAAGAGTTCGGTAGATCCTTCTCGATTTGTTTGGGATTTCGGAGATGGCGAACAAGGATATGGCGATGAAACCAAGCACAGCTATAGAGAAGCTGGAACCTACCTGGTTTGTTTAACTGTATACTCTCAAGGTACAAACTCTACTAGAATTTGTAGTACTAAAGTTTGTAAACGAGTTACTATTGAAAAGCCGAATAAATGTGAATTAAGAGCTGAATTTGAGTTTAGAACAGATGATCTTAAAGCTCAGTTCAAGGCAAAAGCAAACGAGGATGATTTACACTACTTCTGGTCATTTGGGGATGGAGAAGATGGTACAGGCCAAGAAATTCGCCATAAATACAAAGAAGCAGGTGTTTATGAAGTTTGCTTGATCGTATTCAACCCAAAAACAAAATGTAAAGTATGTATTTGCAAAAAAGTGATAATCACTAAAAAGTGTAAACTTAAGGCGGAGATTAAATCTAGAGTTCACTTAAATAAAGCTGAATTTAAGGCGCGAAGCAATGCTTCTTCAGATGCCAGTTATTCTTGGGACTTTGGAGATGGAAGTACAGCAAGTGGAGCTCATGTTCGACACACATATGCTAAAAGAGGTGTTTATGAAGTAACATTAATCATTACTGATAAGCGTGCAGATTGCAGAATTAAAGTAAGCAAGAAAGTTTACATTGGAGTAAGACCTCATCAGATTGATACAAGAGATTTAGAGCAAAGTATTGATAGTGAAACTAAGGAAATAGAGAAACCGAATACTGATAATCCAGTTTGGGTTGCCAATGTGTCCCCAGTTCCAGCTATGAATAAAATAGATGTAAGCTCTAAAGACAAAACAGTGAGCAGTCTAAAAATTTACAGTCTTGATGGAACCTTAGTTCTAGAGACAGACAAAGACTTAAGCAATATAGATATATCTAAATTGGCTAAAGGTTTTTACTATGCCCATGTGTACGCCGCAGACGGTAGCATTACTACAGTAAAGTTCGTTAAAGAGTAACGAACGCTTAAACTAGCTTAAGATGTAAAGGAGCCCTTATCTAGGGCTCCTTTTGTGTTTAATGACCTAATTATCTATTTAAGTCGTTGAGAATGAACAACCTGTAAATGACATAGAAATGTCATTTAATTATCATGATAGGTCGTCTTTTGACCGTTTTGATAAATTCGCACGAACATTAAATAATTAACCTACCCTATATTATGTTTGGTCTAAACAAGATTAAAGAAGCACAAAAAAAGGCTGAAGAACTACAGTCGACTCTTAAGTCAATGAGTTTTGAAGGAGAGTCGTTAAATGGAATGGTGAAAGCTGTATGCACAGGTGCGAAAAACTTCTCATCAATAAAGATAAATGAAAGCGTTTTTAAAATTCGCGAGCAAAAAGATATAGAGCAGATGATAGTAGAAGCTATCAATGAAGCGATTAGCAAAGCAGACATCGCTGCTAAACACAAAATGTCTGACATTCTGCCTAGTATTCCAGGTTTAAATTACTAACTCAATAGACGGATCCCAAAAGTGCTGATTGAAGTTTTGAACTTGGTCGTTCACTACGGTAATCCCCTCGGCCACTAACATTTCTTCCATTTTATCGGGATGAGCAAAGTGCGCTTTACCGCTCAAGAGGCCATTTCTATTGACAACTCTGTGGGCGGGAACAGATGGTATTTGGTTATGTGCATTATTCATTGCCCATCCTACCATACGGGCAGACTTCGCCATTCCGAGGTATTTTGCAATGGCGCCATATGAGCTAACTCGACCTTTGGGAATTAATCTTACCAGCTCATAAACCATTTCGAAGAAAGATTCGTTCTTATTAGGCATAGAATTTGAAGTAATACTGATAATACTGCAATTTTAGTCCATCCAAAGGTATAGACTATTTTTGTACTATTGTTTTATTAAACATATGAAGAAGTTATTATTAATAATGGTTGGCTGCCTACTGTACGGAGTTTCATTTGCTCAAGGCTACGACATTACAATTAAAATCAACGGTTTAGCTTGCGATGAAGATCTATTGCTAGCGAACTATTTTGGAGATAAGCAGTATTTACGCGATACCTCTGAGTGCTATAGAGGTCAACATGTGTTTAAAGGAAAAGACGCCCTTGAAACAGGTATTTACCTCGTCGTTCTACCAAATCGCAAGTACTTTGAAATAGTTATTTC